>CAYSYZ010000112.1:0-7388 GCA_964435205.1 uncultured Desulfovibrionales bacterium | reverse complement strand
GCTGATAAGGGGATACTACCTCTCTGCAAAAGGACTTTTTCTACAGACTCGTTATCGAGAACAACCCGGCCTTAATTAAAGCCGTTGAAGAAGCAGGGTACCTATTTATCGAAGGCGATGCCACGCGTGAAGATATATTGCAAAAAGCAAACATAGAGAAGGCCAAGGGCTTAGTAGCTTGCGTATCTACAGACGCCGACGACGTCTATATAATCCTTACCGCTCGCAGCCTTAACCAGAATCTTTACATTCTGGCCCGCGTCTGTGACGAAAAGGCGGAGCGAAATCTCTTACAGGCCGGGGCGAATCGCGTTATATCCCCGTACCATCTTGGCGCCCGCAAGATGGCCCAGGCCATCCTACGACCGGCTGTAACCGATTTTATTGAACTGGCCGTTCACCGGGGTGGGATGGATCTGCAAATAGAAGAAATGCCGGTTCGGGTCCCTTCCCATATTACGGAAGTACCACTTAAGGAATCCGGAATAAGGCAGGAATTGGGGTTAATCATAATAGCTATCCAGAAAGCCTCTGGCCGAATGCTTTACAACCCTTCGCCTGATGCGACCATACAGGTAGGCGACACACTCATAGCTATGGGTGACCCCCAGAATCTCAGCAAACTGGAAAAAATCCTGGGAATTCACGATAGTTAAATGAGAGGAGAAATAATACGTTTCTCAGTAATGATCATGTCCAGAAGATAATCGTGCTCATCGATTGGCACCATGGGCACTACCTGAACCTCAAAAGCCAAGGCTACCTTTAAAGAACCACCCGGCAGGTTTGGTAGAAATCGATCATAACATCCCATACCATATCCGATACGGCCTCTCCGGAGGTCAAAAACACAACCCGGCACGATAGTAATATCTATATCCTCCACAGACAAGGGTCTGAGATTCTTTTCGTCTGGCTCCAAAAGTCCAAAACGGCGAGGAACCAGGTCATGCCCTAGATCTTTCAAGACAGATGGGATTATGGTATGCCGCTCATAATCCGTATACGGGACAGCAACAATTTTCCCCTGGCGCATTGCTGCACGAATTATGTGCCGAGTCTCTACCTCGCTTCGGAAAGAAACATATAAAAAAACCGTCCTTGCCTTAGCCCATCCTGGCAACTTCATAAGACGGCCGGCAATGGCATCAGAAAGATTCTGACGTTCTATAGAAGGAAGGCTGTCACGAAGATGCAGAATGCGGCGTCTCAGTTCGTTTTTCGTCTCCATTTGAGAGGCATTCTTTCAATACAATTTCTATGATATTCGGTATCTGCTGTTTAAGCTCATCGGTTAAATCCATTCCCCAGTCAATGGTCTTTGGTTCAACGCCGATTATCACTACATCCGGCGAACGTCCCATCTTTTCAGACATGGAAAGGGCCTCCACTACACCTATGTCGTGTAGGGAAATGGGTCCCTCTTTGTGAGCCACCAAGTCCTCGGGACGGCATCGATAGATTGTTCCCGGTTTCTGCCCGGCCTTAAGGGCGTCGACAATCACCAGTTTCTTCACTCCGTCCAGATAAAAAGCTAAGTTCATCGTTGACGTGCCCATATCCAGCAAATCTATATGAGGAGGTAGTTCTTTGTCTCGCAAGGCCTGGATAACACGAACCCCTATCCCTTCGTCCTGGAGGAGAAGATTACCAACACCAACAATTAATACTTTTTGACCACTCATAATTCCCTACAACCTATAAACTACAGAAAAAGGTGGCTGCCCGGATTTAGAAAACGATCGCAGGCAGCCACCTCAAAATGCTCAACCTAGGTCTACTCGTTTAACTAACCTTAATCTCGTACACCTTATTGGTATCCACGTGCAACACGTGCACGGCACAGCCAATTCACGGGTCAAACGAGCGTATGACCCGCACAACGTTGTATGGATTCTCGGGATCAGGTACCGGGGTCCCAATAAGGGCTTCCTCGATTGGTCCCCTCAGTCCCTTATCGTCGCGAGGCGATGCGTTCCATGTAGTAGGTGCAATCACCTGATATCTGTCTATCTTAGCATTCTTGATGTTAATCCAATGGCCAACCGATCCTCGCGGGGCTTCACTTAAACCAAATCCCTTACCTTTCTTGGGAACAGGTTTCATATTAACGCCTTTCGCCCCGGGAGTCAGTTCATCTAACCAGCCCACTAATGCCTTGGCCACCAGATAGCCTTCTTCTGCCCTGGCCACGTGTCGACCCATAATGGAAAAGGCCTTGTCGCCCAGGTCCCTCATGCGTACGTCTTTCGACTCGTTAATGCCGAGGAATTTATTGGCATGTTTACTTAGGACGGGATTGGTTACCCACATCCGGGCCAACGGCCCCACTTCGTGTGGAAGGCCCTTGTACCTTACCGCCTTGATGTAAGAATACGCGCCCTTTTTACCGGGTAGCGGTACGGTCTCGCCTGCGGCAGGATTCTTACCCGTAGTCTTATTATCGTACCAGGAATGGGCTACAAACTCTTCGATCTCCTTTACGTCCAAAGGATAATCCTTACCCTGAGTATAAGAACCACGCTTAAGGAGGAATTTATTTTCAGCATCGTCCAGGGGGAAGACCCCATAAGACAGGACGTTTTTGCAACCCACGCCAACATTGAACAGATCCTTATAGACCCCACCTATCAGGTAGACCGTAGGCAGGTAGGTATTAGCAACAAAATCCACTACCTTCTTGGCCTTCTCTTTATAGGTTGCAATCTCCTCCTTGCTCACCGTAGCCGTTGCTCCACCAACAACCATACCCTGCACAATGGGTCCCTTGCCACCCCATATGGCAGTCAGCTGATGGGCAAGTTCCTTAACCTTCAGCGCTTCCAGATATTGATTAACAGCTACCTGGTTGGTTTTCTCATCCAGTCTGTAATCGCCATCGTACCTGGGAATAAATGGTTCCGTTTCGGGGCCTTTGACATAATCGAGAGCCGCAAGGTGATAGAAATGAAGGGGATGGTCCCAGGCATAATCAGAGCCGAGGATAATGTTACGCAGTAGTCGACCATTCTTCGGCGGTTTCACCTTGAAAGCTGCATCCAAAGTTCTAACCGAGGCACTGGCGTGAGAAGTAGGACAGACACCGCAGATACGCTGCGTAATCTGAGAGGCATCGCGCGGATCTCTATCCTTCAGTATTAATTCGAATCCCCGGAAAAGCGCGCCAGTGCTGTGAGCATCAACTACTTTTCCATCCTTGACCTCAACCTCTATCTTTAAATGCCCCTCAATCCGGGTCACTGGATCAATAACTATCTTTTTACCCATGCCTTATCCCCCCTTTCAGCCTGTAGTCTGTTCGTAGAGCGGAGCCATATTATCCCAGAAGTTTGGTTCGGTACAGCCGATACAAATGGCATTACGCACACACCAGTTGGTATTGTTATTCCACTGACGCTGCCAACAATCGGCAAAGGTTTCCGACCCCTTACACCCGAGCTTTAGGCGACACCCTTCCTCACCATAGGACTTGGCAAACTTTCCTTCCTCATAATATTTAACGTAAGGACAGTTTTCATGAATGTTACTCCCGTAAAACAACTGCGGACGCCCGTTCCCGTCCACCGGTGGGATGCCCTTGGTCAATGCATAGGCAATCGTTCCTACCATCCAATCCGGGTGTGGCGGACAACCAGAAATGTTAAGCACCGGGGTTTTGATCCCATTCTCTTTAAAGATAGCCGTAACTGGCTTTGCACCGGTTGGATTGGGTTTGGCCGCAGGAATGCCGCCAAAAGAGGCACAGGTACCAAAGGCCAGCGCTGCCGCTGCCTTCTTCCCCATTTCAACCGTCGCTTCCAGCATAGTAATCTCATGCCCCTTACGTTCGCCAATCACACAGTACTTACCGTGTTCTTTGGTGGGAATAGATCCTTCCACGACCATATAAAACTTACCAGCATAATCCTCTGCCACCTTATACATCTTATCCAAAGCCATTTCACCGGCTGAGGCCATTAAGGTGGGATGGAACTTCAAACTGATGACTTTAAGCAAAACAGTGGCAATCTCCGGATCGACTGTATTGAGGAGAGAAACGGAGCATCCTGTACAGCCTGCGCCCTGAATCCAGATCACCGGGGGGTTACCAGCCAAGGCTTTCTCCAGGGCCTGCACAATGTCTGGAATGCCCAGGTTGGAAAGCCCGGTTACTGCTGCGGCACCGCCGCACACTTTCAAGAAGTTACGCCTTGTAATTTTCATAACTTACCTTCCTCCTTTCGAGGCACTACTACAAAACAAGCAGACTCATGCCATACGTTCCGTAATATGCCAATACTTTTCTCTGCTTCACCCCCTCTCGGGCAAAGATATACAAAAATCCTCCAACGAGCTACTTTTGTATCACAAGTACGACTAATATGTCAAACAAATAAATGAACAATAATTCAATATTTACAACCGACAAATTTTTCCTTCCCATAACTGCACCAATAATCGCTCTTTCCCAATCGTGCTTTTACACCCTTCGTTAATACCCTCCGGTGGAAAATCGCTCGATCTTTAGATTACGGCCATCCGTCTGGCAGGTAATTGCCCCATCACGGTCCGTCCGATAAATAGAACAACCCATATCCAAATACCTTCGCAGTACGTTACTATGAGGGAAAAAGAAACGGTTGAGCCTCCCCACGGAAAAAACGGCCACCTTCGGGGCTACGGCCCTGATAAAACCCTCTGTGCTCGAAGTATTACTGCCATGATGAGGAGAAAGAAGCACATCTGATTTAAGGATACAGCCTCTTTGCAGCAGTTCGCTCTCCCGGTGAGCGTCGATATCCCCGGGGAAAAGAAAATGCCTGCGGCCGTAACTGAGTCCGATGACCAAAGAACGACGATTAAGAAGACTATCCGGCCTGCTGTTTTCGCCGATACCGCCATCCGGACTATAGATATCTATAGTCACACCATTGATATTAAAAGTGTGCCGGCCGTCTACATTAAATACCCGCTGTGGAATGCCCCGGCGCGAAATTAATCGCTGCCAGTTGGCAAAAAGATCTGTTTGCATGCTGTCCCCGTTGGTCCAGACTTCTTTAACATTAAAAGTATCCACCAAAAAAACAAGACCGCCCAAGTGATCAGGATGAGGATGGGTAAGCACTATGTAGTCTATAGTCCGGACCCTCTTGGTCCTCAAAAAAGGCCCTACCACCCGCTCGCCGACGTCAAACTGACTACTAAATGTACCCCCTCCGTCGATGATCATATTCTTTCCACCCGGGAACTCTACAAGTGCGGCATTTCCCTGGCCGACATCCAGGAAAGTAATCTGGAGCAGATTGCAATTGTTTCGCTGATAAGCGCTAGTTACTCCCACGATAAAAATAATAGAAAGGCAGGCCAGGCCGCACCATTTAAAAACCCTGTGGCGAGAAGCCATGGCCATTAGCAAGACCCCGGCGTAAAAGAGAATTATCTCCAATACATAGGGCCGAGCTACCCACACAGAGGCAATAGGCCAGGCCGCAAAAAATTCGATAACCTTTACCATTGCAGTAAGGGCTAGAGAGCCGGCCTGGAGGAATATATCCGCCAGCGTTAGTGAAAAAGGCATCAAGACCACAGAAACAAGCCCCAAAGGTAATATGAGCAGGCCCATCAAGGGAATTACAATGACATTGGACAAAAAACCGGCGAAAGAGAGACGATAAAAGTAGTAGGCCACGATTGGTGCCGTGCCGAGGGCGGCAATAACTGATATCAAAACCAGCTTCCACAACTTATCGAGTAACTTATCGACCACCGGGAAAGGACGCGGACGCAGTTTAGCTAAAGGATTCGCCATTTTCTCCTTAGTCCAGCTCTGCCAGCGCTGGTAAAAGAAGACTATTGAAAATACGGCCACAACTGATAACTGGAAAGAGGGGGTATAAAGTGTCCGGGGCGAAAAGAGCAATATACCCCAGATAGCAATGGCCAGGTTGTTGTAAATATCCCACTGTCTGTTTAATAGGACGGCAACAAGAAACACAGAAACCATAACCATAGCGCGGATGGAAGGAGGAGACATGCCTGCAATCGCCCCGTAAACCAAAACTATCGGGATAGAAAATAAAGCGGCTACTTTGAAGGCTGAAAATCTCAAGAGAAGGTAAGGAAACCGTTTTATAACCCACAATATTGAGGCATAGACGGCCAAGGCTACTATGCCCATGTGTAAGCCTGAAATGGCTAAAATGTGGTTTACACCGGCCCGAGCAAATGCCTCCTTAACTTCCTTCGGGATGCCACCCCTGTCACCAATGATCAAGGCCTTATATATAGAGGCAGCCAGAGGAGAAGTTCGAGTATCTAAAAAGGTCTGTATCTGGTGACGAAAAGTTTCAATAAACCCAGAAAGGGAGGGGCCACTGTGACCAATAACAGCCAGTAACTGCGCATCAGACACCCAACTCGTAACGTAAATATCTCTTAAAGACATATAGTTCTCAAAATCAAATGCCCCCGGGTTTTTAAAGTTAAGGACCGGCTGTAGGCTGCCCATCCATAAGATTCGATCACCACAGGAAAGCCGGAGTTGAGGCCTGTCCTTCAGGTAGACAAGAAGGCGCCCGTTTAGGGGCCTGATCTCTTCCTGAACGAAACATTGTTCGACCTTGATAACCAACTCCGTTCGGTCCGGCATGAAAACAGGCATTTTTTCAAGAATACCGGCCAGCCGCAGAGTGCGTCCATCAGCCAGAGACAAAAGTTCTCCAGGTTTTTCTTGCTCCAGAGAAAAGGGCCTGGCGTAGAGGCAACCTATACCGGCGAAAACCAGCCAAGACAGAAGCAGAAATGCTATGTCTAATTTTTTCTTCAGGTTAAAACAACTCAAAACAAACAGGATTATTAAGAAAAGCAGAATTGCGGCGACGGCGAGACTCTTACCGCCCCTAAACGATAGATAGGGACTTAAGGCAATACCGACGATAAAAGCCGTGAGGAGATCGGGAAGCGGTCTATTCAATCACTCTCTTCTTCCACGGTGATTTTGATTATATTTTTCTCAAACGGCTGGGTGGGCAGATTAAATCGTGTCAAATGTTGTTTAAGTCTTGCCTGGACCTCTTTTTCTATTTCTTCGGCCAAGTTCTCGACTTGTTTTTGCAAGGCCAGCATCTTCTTTCTCATTTCGAGGATAGCTCCAACTCCGGCCAGATTTATGCTGAGGTCCCTGCGCAGGCGCAGGATTCTAGCCAATTCTTCTATATCGTCCTCCGTAAAAACAATACGCCCACCCTCATTTTTCGGTTCCAGGAGTCCTTCCCGCAAATACAGATGTACGGTTTGTTTCCGAAGCCCCAGTCGGCGCGCCACTGCAGTTATATCGTATGTACGCATCTTCTATCGATTGCTCCCTTCCTTCTTACCCATGACCCCTCTCAGGTCACGGGCCAGAGCGT
>CAYSYZ010000111.1:1994-7425 GCA_964435205.1 uncultured Desulfovibrionales bacterium | reverse complement strand
GGTGGTACACTTTTCACTACCATCTCTGGTACATTATTGCATTACCGTTGACACTTGAACTCGGAAGGTTCCAAATATTAACCCCCCTTCCTGACCATGTCGATCAATTTATCCAGTTCCTCAGATGAAGGTTTATCGCTTCTGAGTGTACGGAAGAACATAGGAAGTGAGTTTAATGCTCTCTCATCTGAACGAATATCCTCTGGAATAATACCGGCATCAATATTGGCCATATCTTTCATTTCTTTCCATTGTTCTGAACCAACCTCTATTTCAAGAATCAGTCCTATTCTTTCTAATTTTTCTAAATCTTGGGGAGGGGGGAGTATGCCGCGTTCGACCTTGCTCCAGTTACTTGCATCAACTTCAATAAGTTTGCTAAATTCCCGAAGACTGATGCCTTTATTAATCCTGTATTCCTTAATAAACTCTCCAAACATATCTTTTCTCCTTTTTTTGATATAAACTTCGTTAGGTTGGAGATTGTGTGGTTATATTTATACCATGTGGTAGAATTAATACCACAGCATAACAAAGTCAAGAAAATTATTAAGAAAAAGTGGAATTCACCGACATAGGAAGTATGGAGGGGGAAGTCTTAATGGAAGAGTTTTTGAAGCCGTTAGGGCTGAGCCAAAATAGGTTGGCCTTGAATATTGGCGTACCTCCTCGAAGAATCAACGAAATCGTATTAGGAAAGAGGCGTATTCCGTGTCAACTGGTTACACCGTCTAGATTTGACCTCTGTAACCTACCGGGAAGGTCCAGGAATATCAATAGTCGTGCAGCTACCCCCGTGGCAGGAGCGATTATTCACTTTAGGCCCGCCGGAACCAGCCCCGGACCGGCTGCCGCTCATGGTGTAATTTGTGCAGCTTAAAACCCTTTCAAAGGACTCACAACCA
This sequence comes from uncultured Desulfovibrionales bacterium, assembly GCA_964435205.1. GTDB lineage: Bacteria > Desulfobacterota > QYQD01 > QYQD01 > QYQD01 > CAYSYZ01. The sequence continues at coordinate 6,520 of CAYSYZ010000111.1, read as the reverse complement.
CATTGGGGACATTTCGCCTCCATTCGTTCTTCCTTCTTCAATTCCAGAAGCTCAAAAACATGCTGGCAGTCCAGGCACCGAAATTCATAGATTGGCATCTGTTCAAACCTCCTATAAACTCTCTTAGCAACATCTCCCATGTTGCTATTTTGTCAAATCCTCACGCGTAAATATGGCCTCGAGGTCATAACCCTGCTTTTTAAGCAATTCTTTGCCGCCTTCATTGCGATCCACGAGGGCCAGCACTTGAACAACCTTTAATCCCTCCGCTTCTGCCCTCTCGATAGCCTTGACCAGTGTGCCTCCAGTCGTTACCACGTCTTCAACAACGGTTACGGAGGCCCCCGGTGGAAGGTTATTTTTCCCCTCGATCCAGGAAGCAGTGCCGTGCTTCTTAGGTTCCTTACGTATGATAAGGGCCGGAATTGGCTCTCCGGCGATATAGCTTTCAACAGCTATGGCCGTAACTATTGGATCGGCGCCCAGAGTCATTCCCGCAACCCCCTGAACCTTAACCGCAGACTGCCTGATACGTTCAAACATCACCTTACCTATCAGATAAGCTCCTTCAGCGGAAAGCGTGGTCTGTTTACAGTCTATGTAAAAATCGCTTGTCCGGCCCGAGGTAAGGACGACCGCTCGTCTTTGATAAGATTTCTCGATAAGTATGGTTTTGAGGCGCTCTCGGTCATGGTCCACGTGTTTCTCCAATTTTGAGCTATCAGCTATCGGTTTTTCCGCCTTAGGCGGATTAGCAGAAGCCTAAAGTTGAAGGCGGATTGCTAATTGCTACTTAAACACCCGCCCGAATATAGTATCCACATGTTTCAGATGATGTTTGAGATCGAAAGTCTGCTCAAGCTCTGCTCTGCCTACATAACGCGCCAAGTCTTTATCCTTCAGGAGGAGTTTCTTAAAGTCCCCTCCCCTCTCCCAGACCTGCATCGCATTTCTCTGCACTATCTTGTACGCCTCTTCCCGGCTTACCCCTTTCTGTGTCAAAAGGAGCAAGATCTGCTGTGAGAATATCAGTCCGCCCGTCTTTCGCAGGTTCTCCATCATCCGTTCGGGATAAACAATCAGACGATCCAGGAGGCTTATGGTGCGATGGAGCATAAAATCGACCAGCATGGTGGCATCAGGAGCGATAACCCGTTCCACCGAAGAATGGCTTATATCCCGCTCATGCCACAGAGGCATATTCTCCATAGCCGCTACAGCATAGGAGCGCATCAACCGCGCCAGCCCGCAGATGTTTTCGGAACTGATCGGATTTCGCTTGTGCGGCATGGCCGAAGAGCCCTTCTGCCCGGCACTAAAATACTCTTCAGCTTCTAAAACTTCTGTCCTCTGAAGATGCCTGATCTCCACGGCGATCTTTTCCAGCGAACCGGCAAGGACCGCCAGCGCATTGAAGAAGTGGGCATAGCGATCACGTTGAACGATCTGCGATGAAGCAGGGGCAGGCTTTAGGCCGCACCCTTTACAGACATAGGCCTCAATGCGCGGGTCAACATTCGCAAACGTCCCCACTGCACCGGAAAGCTTTCCATAAGCAATAGTTTCCCGGGCGGCTTTCAAACGGTCCAGGTTCCGCCGTATCTCATCATACCAAATGGCCAGTTTCAAACCAAAGGTAATGGGCTCGGCGTGGATGCCATGTGATCGACCGATCATGACCGTATCTTTGTGTTCCAAGGCCCGCTTCTTGATAACCGAGAGTAACTTGTTTACATCCTCAATAATGAGGTCCGCAGCCTGTTTGAGTAGAATTGCCATGCTCGTGTCGAGAATATCAGAAGAGGTCAGGCCCCAGTGGATAAAACGGGCCTCCGGGCCGACAAACTCGGCCACGTTGGTCAAAAAAGCAATAACATCATGTTTCGTCTCTTTCTCTATCTCATCTATGCGGTCGGCAGAAAAAGAGGCCTTTTTCTTTATTGCACGCACCGCCTCCTTAGGAATAACCCCCATTTTGGACCAGGCCTCGCATACCAATATTTCCACCTTCAGCCAGGTACGGTATTTATTTTCTAACGACCATATCCCGGCCATTTCCGGTCTTGTATAGCGTTCGATCATTTGTTCATCCCCCCATCTGTACTAACCTTCACCGGCGCAAAGCCCGCAGCTAAAAAACGCTATTTCCTCTACCCACCGTGATGAAAGACTGAACCTTGCGTACACCGGAAACGCCGCGAGCATATTCGATAACGCGCCTGGCGCGTTCCTGGCTGTTCACTACCCCGGCCAGAACCACATGTCCACAAATACTATAGACATCTATTTGGAAAGCCCGGAGGTCGGGATCGCCGATCAGACCGGCTTTGACCCGCCCCGTTATCAAGCAATCATCGACAAACTCATTAGCCGAATTTCCTTGCTCGGAACGCAGCAAAAAATAGGTTTTTACCTCATGCACTCCAGGCACTCTGCGCGCCAGTAAAGTGGCACGTTTAGACTCGTAACCGGTTTTCAGGACACCAGCCAGGACCACGCGACATTTGTGAACCATGACTTTAATATCAAAAACGCTGAGGATAGGATCATCAATAAAACTCTTACGTATTTTAGCCGTCACTACGGCATCATCAACATAACAACCAAGAGTTCGCTCATCCGTGGCCAGTTTATAAGCCGTAGTCATACAGCCCGTGCCACCAAGGATTATACTTATCAAGATTACCAGCAGAAAATTACGCATGGCAAAAACCAGCCCTACTGAAGCTCGAAAAGGACTTTAATAAAATTATCGAGTTGTGACAACCGTAAAATATTCCGTATGTGTATGGAACTGGAGACAATCATTTGAAGCTCCCCGTATGTAAGGTAAAATGCATAGTATTCGCTCGCTATGCATGTTCAAAATCTGGCAGCCTTCAAAAAAAGAATTCAATCTTACGGCGCTTGATGTATAATAGCGCCCTATGAAAGGGATCAATCTGACGTCAGAAGAGAAAGAGATTCTTCTGCGACTGGCAAGACAGGAAATTAAAAGTCATCTGACGCCAAATAGCGAAAAACTCGATCTGCCCCAGGGCGGAGAGCTCAATGCGCACCATGGCGCCTTTGTTACAATCCATAAGCGAGGACGTCTGCGCGGCTGTATCGGCATGTTATCCTCCACCCAACCGTTACATCAAACGATACGTGAGATGGCCTATTCTGCAGCCTTTAAAGACCCGCGTTTTGCCCCACTTACTACAGACGAACTTTCCGAAATAGACATCGAGATATCTGTATTGTCACCTTTTAAAAAAATAAAGGATATCAACGAAATAGAAGTAGGGAAGTATGGCCTCTATATCATAAAAGGATTTAATCGAGGGGTTTTACTGCCCCAGGTAGCGGCAGAAAATGACTGGGACAAACTCACTTTCCTTGAACAAACCTGTTACAAAGCCGGTCTCGCTGGTGACTGCTGGCGAAGTGGCGCCGAGATTTATGTCTTCACCGCCGCGATCTTTGGTGAAAAAGATCGAAATACGTCTCATTGCCATTCTTAAAAGCTGCTCAAGCCAAGAAGCACCTTACGGTAATCGCAGCAACACATCCCTGTTTGCGAATCAACCGTTCGCTCTCTCCCGAAGCAGTCTAATAACAACGATTTCAGGAGGAGCCAGGAATCTGAGTGGCGGGCCCCAGGTGCCAACACCCCGACTGACATAAAGCTTTCGGCCATTTATCACATAAAGTCCCGCCTTGAGCGGAAAGAAAATTCTCGTAACAAGGCGAAAAGGAAAGAGCTGGCCATCATGTGTATGGCCAGAAAGTTGAAGATCTATAGGCAGATTACTTATGTAATCTTCTGAATTCGGGGGGCGGTGAGAAAGAAAAACCGTAAATAGCCTTGGGTCGCACCTGGCAACCAATTTAGCCACATTTGTTCCTTCATTTTCTCCAAAATGCCTACCCGCCGGGTCGTCAATACCAACCATGTTAATAATACCGTATACATTGATTTGGTCACCCCTTAGCAGCCTGAAGCCGGATTGTTGTATGAACCCGGAAGATTTCTCAACACCAGCGTAAAACTCATGGTTGCCCAGCACGGCATATTTGCCAAAGGGAGGCGTCAAAGATCTGAGCTCGCTGCTCAAATGGTTTAAGCTGTCCACCTCTTGGTCTAGCAGGTCGCCGGTGGAGACAATTATGTCCGGGCTAACCTTTCTGAGCAAATCGGTCATTCTTTTAATCCGCCGTTCACCGAGAATGACTCCTAGATGCACATCGGATATCTGGGCGATAACAAGCTGGTCAATTCCTTCAGGCAATTTTTCGGTATGGATGTAAACGTTTTTTACGTTTATATTAAGGGCCGCGTAATACGCGTAGACGCATATCACTACCGGAATAAGGACGGTTACAATAAAAAAGTTATGATTCCTTGGCACGAGGAGGTTTCTGCGCCAGCCAAACACCCGCCTGGAAACGCCATAAACTGAATTCCCAAAATCGAAAATTAAGTTTGTCAGGAAAAAATAAAAAATAAACCCCATCCAGAGGGATGAGACATAGGTTAGCAA
>CAYSYZ010000111.1:0-1984 GCA_964435205.1 uncultured Desulfovibrionales bacterium | reverse complement strand
TACCGGAGATATGGTCATAATGCCAAAAAAGACTGCTACCCACCGATAACAAATCCTGGAGAAATCTGTGTAAGATCGAATGCGCCGATAGAGATACAAGTGAACGCCACCATATATCAGGGAAAACGCCAGGAAAAATAGGGAAAAAGAAATCCAGCGATTCATAAATAATAGCGTGCCCGAAAGAACCAAAAAAGGCAAGCATCTTGGATCCTCCAAGACACGGATATAAGGGGTAAAGTTTAAATGCACAGAGAAAAAATCTTGACATGAAAATGAATTTCCGCTTCCTTACTGCCGATAAATGCGTTATGCAAACAAATAAAAACATGTTGTAAGGACAATGACATGAAGGCAACCTGTTTGGGTGCGGCACGCACAGTTACTGGTTCATCATTCCTGCTGAAAAATAATGCCTCAAATATCCTCATAGACTGTGGCATGTTTCAGGGCAGTCAAGAAATACGTAAGAGGAACCGCACATTTCATTTTTCGCCGTCAGATATTGACCACCTTCTGCTGACTCATGCACACATCGACCATAGCGGTCTCATCCCAAAACTGGTAAGGGAAGGGTTCAAAGGCCAGGTTATCACCACCAGACCAACGTATGAATTGTGCCAGATCATGCTAAGGGACAGTGCCCACATTCAGGAGATGGAGGCAGAATGGGAACACAAACGCAATAAAAGGAGGGGTAAGAAGGGTCCACCGCCTATACCTCTTTATACCGTGAAAGATGCAGAAACAAGTATGGGTCTCTTTAAACCAATAGATTATGGCGAAATCATCCAGCTTGCGCCGCATATTACGGCGAGGTTCCTCGATGCCGGACATATCCTGGGGTCGGCATTTATTGAAATCTTTGATCACAGCACGAATCCTCCCTTGAAGGTGGTCTTTTCTGGCGACATTGGTCAGAAAGAACAAATGCTCGTTTCGGACCCCACTCCAATCCAGGAAGCGGATTTCCTGTTCATGGAGTCAACTTATGGCGATCGTCTGCACAAGAGTAAGGAAAAGACCCACCGCGAGCTCTTAAACGCAATCAAAGACGCAATAAAAAACCATGGCAAAGTTATTATCCCTGCCTTCGCGGTAGAACGTACCCAGGAACTTATCTACATTCTAAGTCGCTTTTATCACGAAGGCTTGCTGTCTGAAATACCGATTTATATTGACAGTCCCCTGGCTATTTCGGCTACAGAAGTATTCCGAAACAACACCCAATTTTTGAACGATCAAACCCATGTCCTTCTGGGTAGGGGAGATCATCCCCTGATACTGCCCACGCTTTCTTTTGCCCGGACGACGGAAGAGTCACGGGCCATAAACGGGAAAGAAGGGCCAGCCATTATCATCGCCGCCAGCGGCATGTGTGATGCTGGCCGGATCAAATACCATCTGCAAACCAACCTGTGGCGTCCTGAAGCTCACGTCGTCTTTGTCGGCTACCAGGCCAAAGGAACCCCTGGCCGACAGATTATCGATGGTTCTCAAAAAATTAAAATCTTTGGAGAAGAGATCGCGGTGAAGGCTCAGATTCACACCCTGGGAGGTTTCTCCGCCCATGCTGACCAGAAAGAACTCCTGGAATGGCTTGGGAACTTCACCAATCCCCGTCTAAAGATCTTTGTAGTCCATGGTGACGAAGACGTTAGCCTCGAATTCGTAAAAGCTATTGAACGCGCGTTCTGGTTGGAAGCCAAGGCTCCCCAATGGTTGGAGACCGTGGAACTTGTCCCAACTTCAGCAATATCTGAAGCTCCCAGGGACAGAATGCTACGGATAATGCCTGATCTGAATCGCATCGAAATGGAAATGCACAAGCTAAAAAACAAGCTCCACAGTAAAGGCGAAAGCAAACTAGAAGAGGAAGAGACAATCAGGACAAAATTAAAGACGTTAAGTAAACAGATTGAAGAGCTTCTCGGCATGACCACAACCGAAGATTAACCTGCTACGTAACGCCAAGACCTTGCAA
>CAYSYZ010000110.1:0-7449 GCA_964435205.1 uncultured Desulfovibrionales bacterium | reverse complement strand
CCTGAGTTTCGCCTTTCACCCCGTAGCTTCTTGAAAAAGTGCTTCAGTCCAAACATAATTCAGCATTGTCTTAAAGATTTTCTTAATCTTATGAAATAGATAATACCTATTGTCAATGAATTTGTTCCCCGGTGTTAGGGCGAAGCAACGATCTCTGCACGAAAGGGGAGGCGATAATAGTGAGCCGCGGAGGGACAAAAGAAGACGACTAGTATTGCGATCTCTATTTAGAGAAGGAGGGGGTAATTTCGTAAATAAATGGCTCGTGAATTTAGTAAGGCAGGGATCCAAACGGCCAGATAACACTTTTCTGTGAGGCGTTTTTTTTATTACCTGGTAGCCAGGTATGCAGCCATTTTCAGAATTTCCCAATCTTCGTAAGGAGCGCGAATACAGCCGTACACGCCCTTTTCCATGGCTTCCTTGACCAGATCATGGTCGCTTTCGGTATGTAGTAACACAATGGCAAGTTTAGATGATATCCTTCTTATTTCTTCATATACTCTACTGCCAAACTCTCTAACTACTTCTGCGTCCAGAAATACGGCCTTGACTGGCATCTTACCCGTCTGTTCTAGGAACCTTGAGTAATTACGATACCAGCCAAGGCCGTAGCCGTTGGCTTCGAGGATTTTTCTAAAATGAGAAGCCAGGTTCTTGTTTTTAGTCAGTATCTTCAAGGATGGTTTCATGTGATCGCAACTATCCATCGTTGCTATATCCCGACTAATGCAGACTTTCCTGCTAGCCGATAATACCTTACTCCAGCCATACCTTAAGTTATTTACCAGGTTTGACCACCAGTACCGAACAGGGAGCATGGTTGACGACTCTTGCGGCCACACCGCCCATGACAAGACGAGCTGTGGCCCCGAGACCGCGGCTACCCACGGCAATACAGTCAAATTTGCCTTTCTGGGCCATAGAAATAATGGCCTCAGTCACGGAATTGGATGAGACTATACTGGTCTTCGGGCTGATGTCATTTCTTAAAAGGATTGCTTTTGCCTCTTCCAGGGCCCTTTCTCCATATGCCACAACCTTGCGTTCGAGAGACGCCCGTTCGCGGGCCGTGTATTCGACCTCTGTATCGGCAATGGAAGGTGTTACGGTCATAAGGGTTACCTGAGCGCCCACGGCCTTGGCCAGATTGGAGACCATTTTGACTGCCTCCAGGGCATATTTCGAACCGTCAACCGGGACCAATATCTTCATTTTTACCTCCTGTTTTCTGCTTATCTATGGTCAAAAATTGTAGGCCTATGCATCTAACTGGTTTATGAATCCACTGGTTTGCCTTGCTATTCCTTTTTGACCCTGGATTTGGTCATGGTCAGTCCCATCCCATTAAATAGTTCGTAAATGGAGTATCCAAACCACAGGGTGTAGACCACGTAAAAGGCCAGGAATCCGATGAGCGCCCCGGCGTGGTCTTTGACCTTCTCAGGCTTTGTTCCGTAAAAATTATAGCCCGGCTCTAGCGTTTTGGTAATGACCTCGTTGATAAAGATCGATCCTTCGAAACGTCCAGCCTTTTCCAGTTCCTTGACTAAGCTCTTAAAGGCGCTGTGCCAGGTAAGCATGACCTCTTTCTCGTTGAAACCATATTTTTCGGCTACTTCGGCTCCCCGGTTATTAAACATGAGGTCAGCGTCTTTTTCTGCGGCCAGCATCGTCTGGCCAAAATCACCACCACTCAAGACGACCGTATCCTGGTTCACCGTAACGGCTGAGCCGTTTTTACTGAAGAGCCCAGCGGCCTTTTCGGCCTCGGCGGGATCTTTCAGCTTGATAGTCATGTCCAGGGGCTTGCCGACGAATTTCTGTGTTTTTTCCATGTACTTCGGGATGAAGTAGGTAGACCCCTTAGCCAGAGAGTTAAACATATCGTCTGCATAAATTATAGGCGTTTTTCCCTTAAAAAAAGGTACAAACATCATGAAGTAGAAGACTATGAAAAAAGTAATGAGCAAAAACAGCCCCAGATTAAATGTCTTTTTATTCTTTACCAACATGGCTTACTCCTCCCCTCTCAATACTTTCAGGTTTCCAAGGAACTTACCAATGACGAAGAAGGCAAAGGTGGCAACTACTATAAAAAAGAGGACTACACCTATAGTTTCTACCGCCTTTCCGGTTGATGTGGCTATATCTATCCACCCTAACTCACCGAATTTCTTGGGGAGGGCAAAGAGCCTGTTGACAAAGCCGGCCAGAACGGCCAGGGCATAAAAGAGCCGGATGTAGATACCGCGGACGACCTTGGTGGTCAGGGCACCGACCTGAATGCCAATAAGCGAACCCAGGAGCATACCCATGGCCAGGGTGTAAAAGACAAAGCCGTAGATGGCATACTGAGAGATCGAGGCAAAACCGGCGGTCATGATGATCTGGAGGATATCTGTACCTACCGTGGTAAACGAAGATACGCCCAGCATATAGACGAAGATCGGGAAGGTGAGGAAACCACCTCCGACTCCCATGATAGCCGCCACGAAGCCGACGAACGAACCGCAGATGCCGACAATCCAGAAGGAAAGTTTCCTTCCGCCGGGTGCCAGGTCTTCATCAAAGGCAATCATGGGCGGGATCTTCACCGCCTGCAGTCTCAAGGGCAGACCGGTTAGGGCCTCTGCCGTTCCACCGCCACCATGAGCCCCGCCAACATCACCCTTCTTTCTGGCCTTGAAGAAGTCGACGATAGCATAGATGCCGAGAAAGCCCAGTAACACCGCATAGACGATGCTGATGAACGCATCGCTGATTACCGGGTTCATGTTGTAAAGGGCCCGGTTGATAACACCGCCACCCAGCACGCCGCCGATAGAACCAACGACAAAAGCGACGGCCAGGCCAACTGAGACGTTCCCGAGTTTTTTATGTACGGCCGTACCCATAATGGCCTTGGCAAAGATGTGGAAAAGGTCTGTACCGACGGCAGTGATGCCTTTGATGCCGGCACTCATCAACGCCGGGGCGATGACGAATCCTCCACCTGCGCCTATACAGCCGGTGATAAGCCCGGCGATAAGTCCAATGGCTATCGAAGAAAAAAATACGGTAGTGGTATAGGTGGCCGGGGCATATGCCTTCTTGCCACCCAGGATGGATGGCAGATCTCCAGCCGACACTACTGCTACCGCCAGGATTGGCAGCAACAGCGCCAAGAGTATCAGCAGTTTTTTCCTGTTCTTCAGGATGGATAGAGACGTTTCGTAATCCCACTTGGCATGTGCAATGGAAGCACCCTTGAGTATTTCATATACTTTTCTAAGTGAATTCATGAGATGTCCATACCTCCTTCTTGAATTAACGTAAGATGTCTCTTTTTAGCCAATAGTAATATCTTTGAAGACTTATTTTGAAATTAACTCCCCTCCTTTCTTTTTAGTCTCATATCGAAAAGGTCTCCCGTTTACGTGGGGGTTCCTTTCAAGGTCGTTTTGTATGCTTACAAAAAGCATGCCTTTCCAGATTATTAGAATCGATTCCCAGGTTATTACGTAATGATATCGGCGGCTTATATCTAGAGCCCACCCGATGCCGGCGTTCATGATTTTCGTGGTTGCCCGGACATCAATTAGTCTAAAATACGACCCATGGCAGAGGCTCGCGCGTCTGTGTTAGATAATACGGGCATCATCTTATCCGTCTAAAATACGACCTGGTGTCTAATATTCGTCTACCCTTGTTATTTGGACCGAGATGTTTGGTGTATCGCCGATGGGCCGATAGTAGGAGGGATAATTGGCGTTAGAGGCCGTGATCTTATGGGGTCGTGTTCAATTTATACCTTTTTATCTTACTGTAGAGAGTGGAACGGGTAATACCCAATCTTCGGGCGGCTTCATGTTTGTTCCAATTAGATTCGTCGAGCACTCTGGCTATGAGTCTTTTTTCATTCTCACCGAGGGAAGTGGATGGATAGACACATGTCTCACGAAGGTGCGGAGGCAGACAGTTTTCTTTGATGGTATTACCTTTGGTAAGAATGACCGCATATTCTACCGCATTTTGCAATTCGCGTACGTTACCGGGCCAGTCATAGTCCATAAACGTCTGTATCACTTCGGGAGCAAATTCCCGGATGTTCTTTCCTTCTCTTTCATTGTACTTGGCTAAAAAATGACTGCAAAGTGGCATGATATCTTCCTTGCGCTGGCTAAGGAGTGGGAGATCAATAGAGATTACATTGAGACGATAGAAGAGGTCTTCTCGGAAGTTTCCTGCAGCCATCTCTTCTTTGAGATTCTTGTTAGTGGCAGCTATAATGCGCACGTCTGCTACGATTGTTTTCTCTCCGCCCACTCGTTCAAAACATTTATCCTGGAGGACTCTGAGAAGGGCTACCTGAGTCGTTAAGGGCAATTCACCGATTTCATCAAGAAAAATAGTTCCTCCCTGGGCCAGATCAAAACGTCCCAACTTACGCCTTATGGCGCCGGTAAAAGCTCCTTTTTCATGGCCAAAAAGCTCGCTTTCAATGAGAGAACTGGGATAAGCAGAGCAGTTGGCTATTATGAAGGGGCCGTCCCGGCGTGGACTGAGGGCGTGAATGCTCTGCGCCACCAATTGCTTTCCGGTGCCATTTTCACCAGTAATAAGCACCGTAGCCGTCGTGGCGGCGATATCCTGGATGAGGTTGTATATCTGTTGCATTCTACGGCTATTACCGACCAGGGAAAGGAAGGAAGATCGCTCAGAAGTGTAAGCTTTCGGGTCGTCTAGATGTTCTTCAAAACGAAGAGCATGCCATAAGGGGCCTGAGACGAGGGCAAGGAGGTTATAGAAGAATTCTGAATCTACCGGAGAGACCTTTTTAAGTTGGTCGAAGGCAATGACGTAGTAGGCGAAACATTGTTTTTCAAAGAAAAGAGGAAAGGCATACCACATGAGGTAGATTTTCAAGAGGTCATCGAATGGAACAGATGTGCGGCCCTGGTCGTTCTTGCTGTAAACTGCAGCATGGTCCGGGCTGGCTATCCATTGCAGAAAAGACCCAATAGACCGACGGTGTAAGGTTGGTGGCAGGCTGGCCTTACTTAATGCAACGAGGTCCGTTGATGTATAATTCGGGGCAAAAAAGAGCCTTTCGGCATCCGAAAAGATGTCTTTGGCTACATTGTCCACTGAGCGGAGAATCTCCCGGGGAGACGATTTGGCAAGGATCTTTTTTTGATAAGTAAGCAGACCAAATAGCCGACGGAGATTGTCGCCATATTCTTTGACTTGTTTCTCAAGTGCATTTTTTTCCGTAATGTCCTTGGCAATGGTGATGGCCTCTACAACGTTTCCTTTTACGTCTTCAATAGGGGCAACCATTACTTCAACATTGACTGATTCTCCTGTTTTGGTGAGGTGCAGCGTCTCATATCGTTTTGTTTCCTTTTTATTCATGATCTTAGCAATGATACTAAGGCCTTCGCCCTTACTATCATCTGGTTCTAATATTTCTGCTGTCCTGCCCAGAACGTCTTTTCCCTCATAGCCGTACAGTTTTTCAGCTCCTCTATTCCAAAAAGTAATGCGGCCCTTGAGGTCCTTGCAGATGATAGCGTCGTCTGTGAGGCTGATAGCCTTAAGGAGGTGTTCCTTATGTTCGGTAGGTATCCGGTATTGCTTTCGGCTGGTGGAAATACTGTTGCGCGGATGTGATGTGCCGCCGCCTTTATCTGCTATAAGTTGTGGTTTGTCCATTTAGTCATGCCCTCTATCCGCTCACTTAAGGCGGACCAGATCGAGAGCTTTTAAATCAAATGCCTTATACCTTAAGTTTGCTTGGTGAGTCAAGGTTTTTGCAGAAACAAGGTGGTCTGGATACGAAGGTTAGAGGGTTTGGCCAAAAGTCAGTCTAAATTTATAATCAAGCATACCGTAGAGGTCGATAGGATATCGATATTATGGTATGTTACTTCAAACTGGCAACTGGACGGAGTTTTTTAACCTTGCAGGCATAGACTAAAAAACTTATATTAAAATCAATGGATAAAGAGGCATTTCCTTTAAGATCTATATTTCGTAAGACCATAAGTCAGCATGGTCTGTTTCGTTCCGGAGATGCTGTTTTAGTAGCGGTTTCTGGTGGTCCAGATTCAGTTGCTTTGTTGCATCTCCTGTGCGAATTAACTGATGTATACGTTCTTAATCTCAGTGTGGCTCATTTTGATCATGGCGTGCGGGGGATGGAATCCCGGGAAGACGCATCTTTTGTCAAGAACCTGGCCCGGGAACTGGACCTACCTTTTTATTTAGGCCAGGGAGATGCCGTGGCCTTGAAACGGGAAAAGGGGCTGTCCCTGGAAGAAGCCTGCCGTGAACTTCGCTATGATTTTCTAGGAGAAGTAGCTGAAAGGACGGGGGCCGGGAAAGTTGCCGTGGGACACACGGCCGATGATCAGGGTGAAGAATTGTTATTGCGGCTGATTCGCGGTTCGGGAACGGGGGGCCTGTCTGGCATGTCCTTGATACGGGCTGGTATTTTTGTCCGGCCACTGCTCAATGCAAGGAGAGATGATGTTTTATCCTATCTCAGAGCAAATAGATTTTCTTTTCGGATAGACACTTCAAATGATATTAAAGATTTTTTGCGGAATCGTATACGGCATGATTTGTTGCCCGTACTGGAAAGTGGTTTTAATCCGCGCATCCGGAGGATATTGGTTCAGACTGCGTCCATACTGCGGGATGACGATAAACTGCTGACGGCTATGAGCGAGGAGGCATGGACGCGCCTTATTAAATTAGGGGACGGGCTTGAAGGGTACCCGGTAGTGCTTGATCTAAAACATTATCGCGAGCTTCCACCGGCGATTCAAATCCGGGTGGTTCAAAAGGGTCTGGAGTTAAGCGGGGCAAGACTGAAGGATGTCGGGTTTAGGCACTTAAAATCTGTTCAGCACCTGGCATCGAAAGACGGCCCTTACAAAATCCTTTCTCTACCGGGTGAAGTCATAGTGGAAAGGATTTATGATGAATTGAGATTTAGCAGGAATAAGGTCAAAGAAATCGTAAAAGATTTTTCGTATGACATAACGAGCTGTGGGCGGTACTTCTTGCCAGAGATCGAGCAGTCCATCTCCTTCCAAATGGTGGAGCAACTGAACGCTTCAAACACTTGCGGTTCGGGCCTATCTTCTTGTTTTGATTATGGGCAAGTATTTTTCCCTTTAGTTGTGCGCAATTTCCGTCCCGGCGACCGATTTTGTCCGGACGGCATGGGGGGTAGCCAGAAGATCAAGGACTATTTTATTAACAAAAAAATACCCCGACCCTTCAGGTCAAGAATTCCCATAATTGAGAAAGAGGGTCAGATTATAGGCATCGCTGGATGGCGGGTTGATGAGCGGTTCAAAGTTACAGAGAAGACGGAGCGGATACTCACGGTTTCACTCGACTGAGGGGAGGCGAAAGGCATATATTTTGCTTGCAAAAAATAGCTTTTTTCCTTAC
>CAYSYZ010000109.1:5705-7513 GCA_964435205.1 uncultured Desulfovibrionales bacterium | reverse complement strand
AATTTACACAAAAGATTTTACACTACCTTGAAGGTATAAAGGGTATTGCAAGACAAAAAAGTACATACCCGTGATTGTGGAGGTTATTAAAGAAAATGCCGCTCCTTGAGATAAGAGACATCGTATACAAGGCAAACGAAAAAGAGATACTTTCAGGACTTTCCCTATCAATAGAATCAGGTGAAGTCCATGCCCTTCTGGGCACAAATGGCACCGGAAAAAGCACCCTCGCCTACCTGATAATGGGATGTGAGGGATACAAGCCAGTATCAGGTGAGATAGTATTTGAGGGAAAGATAGTTAATACCCTTAAAATTCATGAAAGAGCCCAGCTTGGCATAACCATGGCCTGGCAGGAACCGGTCAGATTTGAGGGCATCTCTGTTAAAGATTACCTCACCCTTAAAAACAAAGAGGCCAATCCATCTTTTTATCTGGAGCTGGTTGGCCTTCACCCGGAATTTTACCTTCAGAGAATGGTTGATAAATCCTTGAGCGGTGGTGAGAGAAAGAGGATTGAGCTGGCCTCTATCCTGGCATTAAATCCAAGACTGGCCCTCCTTGATGAGCCTGATTCCGGGATAGATATGCTCTCCACACAGGATATTATTAATGTGATCAACGTCTTCAAGAAAAACGGCTCCTCCGTTCTCCTGATTACCCATAGAGAGGAGATTGCGATGATTGCAGACAAGGCATCGCTTTTATGCTGGGGGAAGATAGTCTGTTCCGGAGACCCGGAGAAGGTGGCAGAATATTATAAATCAAGGAAATGCCTTACCTGTGACCGAGAGGTGTGTATAAGTGTCTGAATTTGATGAATTAATGGAGGCATTTGGAGAGGCTGGTGGAGATAAGGGTATTCTCGCCAATAAAGAGACAGCCCATCTTGTTGCCAGCGGGCATAAGATATTGAGCACAAGAGATATTGAGGGGCTTGAGGTTAATGCAAAGGAGACACTTACCGGAATTAGTGCTCGGATCACTGTTAAAGGAGGAGTAAAGATAAAGAACCCTGTTCACCTTTGTTTTGGCATACTTCACAAAAAGGGGACGCAGAAGATTAAAATGGATGTGAAACTTCAGAAGAATGCCTCAGCGCATTTTATCGCGCACTGCATATTCCCTAGGGCAGAGAAGGTAAAACACATTATGGATGCTGTGGTCGAGATTGAGGATGGGGCGGAAATGAGATATTCGGAAACCCATTATCACGGGCTTTATGGAGGCATCGAGGTAATCCCAAGGTCTATGGTGAAGGTGGGCAAAAATGGCAGATACTTTACAGACTTTACCCTGACCACGGGAAGGGTTGGACTTCTTAATATAGATTACGCCGTTGAGGCCGGAGAAAATGTGGTAACCGAGTTAATAGCAAGGGTCTTCGGTCATGCCAATGATGAGATTAAGATAAAGGAAAAGGTGGTGCTTGCGGGTGAGAATTCAAGAGGGCTGATAAAGACCAGGGTGGCCCTTGAGGATGAGGCACTGGCAGAAATTACAGGGATTACAGAGGGGAAGGCTGCCGGAGCGCGTGGACATGTGGATTGCATAGAGATAGTAAAGGACAATGCTGATGCAAGGGCAATTCCTGTTGTACATGTTACCAATCCTCTGGCAAAGGTGACCCATGAGGCCGCAATTGGAGGTGTGGATAAGAGACAACTCGAAACTCTTATGGCGCACGGACTAACACCGGAAGAGGCGGTGGATATTATTGTAAAAGGTGTGCTCAGGTGAAAAATAGATGCGGTGAAATAAAACCCGGCTCAAGGAGGTATTTATGAGAACAAAAAGTATCATAGGTC
>CAYSYZ010000109.1:0-5695 GCA_964435205.1 uncultured Desulfovibrionales bacterium | reverse complement strand
GGAAGTGCCGGTTTTAATCAGCCTTGTGAACGTGGCCCTCTGGTTCAAGAGGCGCTACTTCGGAGCTGCCCTGGTCCAGCGAATCGGGGTGCTCAGGTAAAAAATAAATGAGGCGAAAAAGGGTTCACTACTTTAAAATCAGCATAAAATCCGGCTCAAGGAGGTATTTATGAGAACAAAAAGTATCATAGGTCTATTGGTAACACTCTCGGTGCTTTTAGTTGTCTCCCTGGCTTTGGCCCAACCTTGGAAGGGCTGGCGTGGAAGCGGAGGATGGGGTATGGGAACACAGTATCAGGGGATGTATAGCCCGGCCACAGTTGAAACTATTTCAGGCACGGTTGAGGCCGTTGATAAAACTACACCGATGAGGGGAATGCATTACGGCATTCATCTCCTGGTAAAAACCGATAAAGAGACCATATCTGTGCACCTCGGACCGGAATGGTATCTTGAAAGGCTCGACACAAAGATCGAAAAAGGCGACAAAGTCGAGATCAAAGGGTCGAGAGTAACTATCGCCGGAAAGCCCGCAATAATTGCGGCTGAAGTAAAGAAAGGCGACAGCACCCTTCTTCTCAGGGACAGCGCAGGCATCCCTGCCTGGTCAGGTTGGAGAAGGTAAAATCCTAAGAACAGACAAGGCAGCTCCGCTTTTGAGCCGGTGTAGGGCTGATTATTAAGAGGAGGTGAATGGTATGAAGATGCAGGAAATCAGGAATGTTGCAAAAGAGAGAGGTCTTAAGGTCGAAAAAATGAATAAGACAGAAATTATCAGGACAATCCAGAGGGCCGAGGGCAATGCCGATTGTTTTGGGACAGAACATGTGAATATATGCGGCCAGACAAGCTGCCTCTGGCGGGAAGATTGCCTGGCAATGCAAAAGGCCTGAGCATTGGACGGCTGAAAAGATATGGTAAAAGCACATAGCATTGATGATGCGGTTACGGTAAAAGAACTGAGGAAATCATATAACACATTTTCTGCCCTTGACGGCATCAGTTTCTCGCTAAGGAAGGGAGAGGTCTTTGGTCTCCTCGGGCCAAACGGCGCAGGGAAAACGACAACGGTTAAGATACTTTCAGGGCTTTCCAGGCCTACATCGGGAACTGTGAAAATACTGGGATACGATGTCGTGAGTAATCCTGTAATGGTTAAGCAAAACATCGGCGTGGTTCCGGAGACGTCAAACCTGTACCCTGAACTCACCTGTACTGATAACCTTATTTTTGCCGGAAGGCTTTACGGGATAAGCACTGAAAGGGCAAAAACAGGGGCTAAAGAACTTCTTCATATATTTGGGCTTGAAGAAAAAAGGGGTGTTCTTTTCGGGAGATTATCGAGCGGCATGAAGAGAAGGCTCACTGTAGCGGCTTCTCTCATTCATAACCCACCGGTGTTGTTTCTTGATGAGCCGACCACAGGGCTTGATGTAATGAGCGCAAGGGCATTGAGACAGGTTATGCAATCCTTGAAAGACAAAGGGATAACCATACTTCTTACGACGCATTACATCGAAGAGGCTGACCGACTTTGTGACCGGATTGCCGTTATTGTGAAGGGGAAAATCATCACCATTGATACACCGGAGGCGCTAAAAAAATCCGTAAGAACAGAAAAGGCGGTTGATGTCAAAATCAGTCCGCATACCCCGTTTATTGAAAAAGAGTTTTCAAAGATGTCAATAGCGGTGAAATATGAGAAAAGAGAGGAGATGTTCAGATTTTTTATAGAGGATCTGGATGCGTTCCTGTCGGAATTTTCTGCCTTCATAAAAGGGCAAGGTCTAAATATAGAATCTATAAATACTGTTTCGCCATCTCTCGAAGATGCCTTTGTAGAGATTACAGGTCTCAGTCGGGAAATAATGATTCAGGAAAAGGGCGGCGGCAAATGAAGGGTACATTGCGAAGCGCTTTTTTTATCGCACTGAAAGACATGAAGGCATATTACTTCAAGCCGCCAAACATAAGCTGGGGAATGCTCTTCCCGCTTGTGTTCATCCTGGCATTTTACCTCAGGAGTCCTTTGGACTTTTCGCATCTGATACCGGGACTTCTGTCACTCAGCCTCTTGTTCAGTACAACCTCTATGGAGGCCATAGTCATTACCTTTGAGAGGATGACCGGAGCGCTGGAGAGGCTGATGCTGTATCCCGTTTCTGTAACAACTATTTTAGCGGGAAAGATCTCGGGAGGAGCATGTTTCGGTATAACTGTTACCATAGTTTTTCTTTTGGGTTTACTTATTCTGTTCCCGCTTCATCTCGAAAAACCCCTGTTGTTTTTAGCGTCTGTTGTTATTTCATCATTCACTTTTTCTGCACTTGGAGCATTTGTGTCCGTCTCAGTAAAACAGGTTTTTGAGGCCCAGACCCTTGCCAATCTCTTCAGGTTCCCGATGATTTTTCTGAGCGGTGTTTTTATCCCAGTAAATAGTCTGCCTTCAATAATAAAACCAATAGCGTATATTATGCCGCTTACTTACAGTATTGACAGCATAAAGGTATCTTTTGGTTATGAACCTCAAATAATGCATCCTCTATTGAGTCTGCTTGTTCTAACAGTTTTTGCTTTTATATTCCTTGAGTTGTCAGTAAAGATATTGAAAAGCAGGATGTCGTGAAAATATATTTCAAAAAAATACAGAACACAGAAATTAAAATACTCTTAAGGGATACTGCTATGAGCCGGGGCAGGGTTTTATTTATTAAAAGAATACGTTAAAAGAAAGAGCATAATGTCGGAGAAAGAACCCTCTTATATAGCAATAAAGGGCATCCGGGTGGGTATCCTAGGCCTGAGAAAGGTGCTGGAGGAATTGTCCACCTGTAAGGGCCGGAAAGATGAAGAAATTACCGACCTGATGCTCGTGAAGCTAAGAGCCAGAAATTACATACCTTATTCGGTAGAGGCAGAATATAAAGCGGCTTTCCTGCGGGAGTTTAAGAAATTCGTGGGAGAACCAGTAGTTGGAGAAGAGACCTCTGCCTTAAATATCGCCATCCTGGGACCAGGGTGCCCGAGTTGCGACCAACTGGAGCAGATGGTCATGTCTATTCTTACCGAAGAGAATATAGGGGCGGAGGTAGAACATGTGCGTGACGTGCGAGAAATCGCCAGCTATGGGATGGTAGCCACCCCGGCCCTGGTAATAAACGGCAAGATCAAGTCCTCTGGCCGTCTGCCGTCCAGAAGTCAGATAACAAACTGGATAAAGGAATGCATTCAACGATAATCATTGAATTAAGTGAGGAAGAGATTCAGCGCATCGTGCGTATTGTCCTGGATGACGACAAAGAAGAGGCGCTGAATTTTGTAAAGGACTGTCTGGAAAAGAAGATAAAAGAAAAGACCGGCCCCCGCTGTGTGCCCGTCTTTGAGGCAAGCTATAAGCCGGGCCAGAAGGACCGGTTCACGAAGAAATGAAGCTGGCGACCTTAACTCCGGCCTATCAGGAAAGGAAGATAAAAAAATCGGAAGGGACTGACACATGAAAAAGAAAATTCTACTGGCGTTAATATCGGTGTTTCTTGTAAGCCTGCTTGCAATTATTCCCGTTTGGGCTGGAGAGACCACAAAGCTAAGCCTTCCGGTCCTTATGGAGTTCGGGATGGGACGGTGCATCCCCTGCAGACAAATGAAGCCTATCCTGGAGTCCCTGGCCCGGGAATACGTAGGTCAACTTACGGTACAGGTGGTGGAAATTGACAGTGAACCAGGGTTAACCCGGCGATATCGCGTTATGCTGATCCCTACACAGGTCTTCTTGGATGCCAATGGCCGAGAGGTCTATCGCCACCTGGGGTTTTATCCAAAGGATGACCTCGTAGCCAAACTTAGGGAACTCAAATTCATCAAATAGCCATGGACCAGCTTTTCGGCATACTAACCCAAGCCGCAGAAGGCAGCGCCGGTATAGCTCTGGGAGCATCATTTGTCTGGGGGATCCTTAGCATCCTTCTCAGCCCATGCCACCTGGCCTCTATCCCCCTGATTATTGGATTCATCGACGGTCAGGGGCGTATGTCCTCTGGACGAGCCTTTTCCATATCCCTCCTTTTTGCCTGCGGGATTCTCATAACCATTGCCGCTATCGGCCTGGTAACCGCAGCGGCCGGTCGCATGCTGGGGGATATCGGCCCCTATGGTAACTACCTGGTTGCCGGGGTCTTCTTCCTGGTAGGCCTTTACCTGATGGACGTAATCCCGGCCCCCTGGTCCGGGCCTGGGCAGATCGGCATGAAACGAAAGGGACTATGGATGGCCCTGGCCCTCGGTTTGATCTTTGGTGTGGCCGTGGGACCTTGCACCTTTGCTTACATGGCACCGATCATTGGTGTTACTTTTCAAATTGCCGCCACAAACATCTCCTACGGGGTTCTCCTGCTTCTCTTGTACGGCCTTGGTCACTGCTCGGTCATCGTGGCCGCCGGAACCTCTGCCGAATTGGTGCAGAGGTATATGAACTGGAGCGAGACCTCTCGTGGCGCTATCATATTGAAAAGGGTTTGTGGCGGCCTGGTCTTTCTCGGCGGCATTTACTTGATTTATAATACCTAACGTCCAAAACACCCATTAGGTCACCAATTGCCGGGCAATTCTTTAGCGCAAAGGAGGTTTAGATGATTAGGGATTTGATACTACAAAACCGGAGCTGCCGGCGCTTTTATCAGGAAGTGGCGATTGGGCACGAGACACTGAGGGAACTTGTTGACCTGGCCAGACTCTCGGCCTCAGCCGGCAATCTGCAGCCCTTAAAGTACATCCTCTCCTGCCATCCCCAAAGAAACGCCTTGATATTCTCGCACCTGGCCTGGGCTGCTTACCTCAAAGACTGGCCCGGCCCGGCTGAAGGAGAAAGGCCATCGGCGTACATCATCATACTCGGAGATAAAGAAATCAGCCAATCCTTTGACTATGATTGTGGGATAGCTGCTCAAAGCATTCTTTTAGGTGCCGTAGAAAAGGGATTGGGTGGCTGCATTATTGCCTCCGTACAGCGCGAAGAACTCCGCCAGGCCCTCCAGATACCAACACGCTATGAGATCCTCATGGTCCTGGCTCTTGGCAAGCCCAGGGAAAAAGTAGTAATCGATCCAGTGGGGCACGCCAAGGCGCATCTACGACCTACTGCAGATATCAAGTACTGGCGCGACGCCGAAGGCGTGCACCATGTGCCCAAACGGCATTTAGATGACCTTATCATAAGCTAAGTATCCGCCGAATCAAGCCGAATTAATTAATAAGAGAGCTTTGAACATGCATAACAAGCGAATACCATGCATTTTACCTTACATACGGAGATTCCCCGCGCAGCTTGCTGCGGGGAGCTTCAAAAATGCCTATTCTTTCATGCTTGGCGTGCAAATCCCTCAAACGGGAATCACATTAGTTTTTTTTCTTTGAAGGATAGGTATCCTTTCTTTGTGATAATTATGTGATCTAAGACAGATATCCCAAGGATTTTACCTGCTTCAACCATCTGTTCCGTTATGGCTATATCATCAGGGCTTGGTTTCAGTACACCTGACGGGTGGTTGTGGACAAGGATAACTGATGCGGCCCGGTCGGAGATAACGTCGGCAAACACCTCCCGAGGATGAACTTGACTTGAATTAAGAAGGCCAACAGTAACCACCCTATTTCCGATAACTTCATTGGCACCATTCAAAGATATGCACAGGAAATGTTC
>CAYSYZ010000108.1:0-7665 GCA_964435205.1 uncultured Desulfovibrionales bacterium | reverse complement strand
CCTTAATCCCCTCCCGCCAGGGGAGGGGAAGTTTTCGGATGAAAACTAACTTGGTATTCATCCGGAAATCCCGTGATTAGTAGGAAGGTGCAAAGGTAAAATGACAAAAAACACAGTAAATATACTCATAATAGGAGCGGGTAAGGGGGGAACGGCGCTTATTGAGCTATTCCACAAATGCAGCACGGTAAGAATTCTGGGCGTCGCTGATATCAAGGTTGATGCGCCTGGAATGAAACTGGCTGAGGAGTTGGGCATACCAACAGATAGTGATTATAAGAAATTCTTAGATAAAGAAGGACTTAATAAAGTAATCGATGTTACCGGAAGCGAAAAAGTTAAAGAGGAATTACTTAGCCTTAAGCCTCCTAATGTCGAACTGATAGGCGGTTATACCGCCAGGCTGATGTGGAGTCTTATCGAGGAGCGCAAAAGAGCCGAAGAGGCTTTACAGAAAGCTCACGCTCAAAATGACCAATTACTTTGGTCGATCCCATCTATCATCATCAGTCTGGACCGGGGCAACCGGATTACCCAATGGAACCTGGCAGCAGAAAAAACCCTTGGCATTCCAGCAACCGATATTCTGGGCCGGCCATTTCAGGAATGTGGCATCCCGTGGGATCAGGACAGGCTTTTGGAAGCCATTTTGGAATGCCAAAGTGAGAGGCAACCGAAGCGTCTAGACGACGTACTATTCAAGCGCCCCGATGGCAAGGATGGTTTCTTGGGTATTACCATAACCCCGTTAAATGGAACAGGTAACCCCGGGATGCTCATTTTGGGAGCAGATATCACCGAACGCAAGATCCTGGAAGGCCAGCTTATTCAGGCACAGAAGCTGGAGTCGATCGGTCAGCTTGCCGCGGGTGTCGCCCACGAGATCAACAACCCGGTTGGCTTTATCAACAGCAACCTGACAACATTGGACGAATACCGGCAGGATTTGGCAGAACTCATCCATAGCTATCTTCACCTTGAAGAGCTCTTATGCAAAAACCCGGTATTTTCTAACGACGATGTAGCTGCAGTTCTCAAAAACATACGCAGTCTAAAGGAAAAAGTAGACCTGGATTTCATCCTCAGTGACTTTGAGAAGGTCATCAGTGAATCCAGGGAAGGGACAGAACGGGTCAAGAAGATTGTCCAGGATCTAAAGGATTTTTCACATGTCGATCAGGCAGAACTCAAGTGGGCTGATCTTAACAAGGGACTGGAAAGTACTCTGAATATTGTCTGGAATGAGATCAAGTACAAGGCCACGGTGACTAAGGACTATGGCGATATACCGGAGGTTTATTGTTACCCGCAGCAGATGAACCAGGTTTTCATGAACATTTTGATTAATGCTGCCCAGGCTATTGAAAACAAGGGGGAAATAAAGATAGCCACTGCATGTCTGGATGGTCATGAGCCGATGGTGGAGATTCGGATAAGCGATACCGGCAAAGGAATCCCTCCCGAGAACCTGACTAAGATATTCGATCCCTTTTTTACCACGAAGCCTTTGGGGAAAGGGACTGGTCTGGGGTTGAACATGGCTTACAAGATCATAAGAAGACATCAAGGCAAAATCAGTGTAGAGAGTGAAGAGGGCAAAGGCACAACTTTTATCATCACCTTAGCGGTTGAGGGTCCGAAGCCGAGCGAGGAAAATCCCCCAGAGGCAACAACGTAGGGGCGGAACCAACTGACCTTAAAGAGCAAAACTTGTTCTGTTCTTAACAAAAGGGTCTGTGAAAATATTCGTACAAAAGTGGGTCTTGAATTCTGCCGGAAAGAATTGGCCTTCCAGCGTATGTTAGCAGGCGGTAAAAAGATTTCGTTTTTTTGAGGCTGCCCATTTGCTTCCAAGATAGATAATCTGGCCTAAGGCAGCACTATGGTCGCGAAGAGAAAATAGGCAACAATACGTAGGAGCCCTGGTCATGAGGGATAGAAAAGGAAGAGTGTCCGAGTTGATAGATGAAGAGACCAGGCATTTTTTCCGGAATGTAGTTGAAGAAACCTGCCCCCTTCCGTGGTCGCTATGGGAGAGAGAAGGCCTGATTGTTTCTGCAAGACGGGTTGAAGGTGGTTCCGCGGAAACCGTACTCTGGCCAAAGATCGTAGAGTGGTTCCAGACATCAGACAGCGACGGGCAAGCTGGCCACATTGAGACTGCAGGGGGCCTATGTTTGGTCTTTCCACTGCGATGCGATGTTGAGGTCGCAGGTGTTCTGGTCATCGGTCCGCTAGCGAAAGAAGATGCCTCACCTCACATCCAGACCATAGGAAAGTTACTGGCCAACCTGACTGGACTGGTATTGCGAAACAATCTAAAACAGGCTCACCTGGTTGCCTCTTCTTATCAGCAGCTAATCCAGAGAAACCAGGAACTAGAAGAGAGCAAGAAGCGTTATCGGGAGTTAGCAGGGATCCTCAAGGTGAGGATCGCTCAAAAAATAAGCGAACTTAAAAATGCCCACGTGAGGCTGCTCCAGGCAGATAAGATGGCCTCCATAGGGCAGCTTGCTGCCGGTATAGCCCATGAAATTAACAATCCATTAGCCTTCATCAAGAGCAATGTCAATACCTGTTTCCTGATGGCCCAGGACATCATAAACGTGGTTAAAGCCGCTCCATTTTTAAGTAATGGCGGGTCGTCTGATGTTGATAAGATTTTTAGGGAAAAGACCGGGCAGAACATGGAAGAGCTATTCGCAGATTTTGAGAGTCTGGTAACGGAGACCCTGGAAGGGGTGGTCAGGGTACAGAGGATTGTCTCCGACCTTAAAGAGTTTTCTCACATCGATGATGCCGAGGTAGGCCTCCTTGACATCCATAAATCTTTAGATACTACGGTCAGCGTCCTCAGGTTCGAAATCAGGCCCGGCATGGAGATCATTCGACGCTACGGAGAGAATATACCGCCCATTAAATGCCATCTCCGCCAGATCGGACAGGTCTTTATGAACATCCTTCTCAACGCCGTACAGGCTATCGACGGCCAGGGCAAGATAATAATCTGCACCTCTTCCGCCGACGGAGTGGTCAACATAGAAATAGGGGATACAGGCCGTGGTATCCCACCCGACATTTTACCCCGCATCTTTGAGCCCTTTTTTACCACCAAGCCTGTAGGACAAGGTACCGGAACCGGATTAAGCATATGTTATGAGGTAATCAAGGCCCATGGAGGAAAGATTGAGGCCCAAAGCGAACCAGGCAAAGGAACGGTAATTGCGATATCATTGCCTATTGACGCAGAAGAGGTGCGAGCTAGAGACGTACAAATGGATTCCTGAGCGAATCAGATAGTTGAGGGGAATTAATGGAGGGCAATACCATACTTATCGTGGATGACGAAGTCAATATCTTGCAGTCGCTGAAACGCGTTTTCCGCCGTGAACCTTTTCGGATACTTACCGCATCCGGCGGCGAAGAGGGGCTCGAAATCCTGCAAAAAGAGCATGTTGACCTCATTATATCTGACCAAAGGATGCCAGGAATGTCCGGAGTGCAATTTTTAGCCAGGTCAAAGGAACTATATCCGGAGACCATTCGTATTATCCTGAGTGGATACACAGACGTTAATACCATCACTGAGGCCATCAATATTGGTAATGTATATAAGTTCATTATGAAGCCATGGGAGGACGAGGCACTCAAAACTACTATCAGAGAAACGTTTGAGATGTCCCGCCTGCAGCGAGAAAATCGCCAGTTAACGGAGACCATCAAAAAACAAAACGAGGAACTCAAATACCTGAATAAAAATCTGGAAAAAGAAGTTGAGAACAGGATGGCTGAAATCAAATTGCAGTATGGAGCCCTGAAGCTGGCACGACACGTCCTGGAAAGCCTGCCCGTAGCCGTAATTGGTACGGATGACACAGGCTGCATAGTCCTGCTAAATGACTTGGCGCACAGTTATTTTGAAAATGAGGAACGCACCCTGATTGGCTCATCCCTTACCGATCATTTTGGTGAAGACTTAGAGTTTATAACCGACGCTATAAATTCCGATAAGCAAAAAAAAGGACAATATAAACATCCAAATGGTACCACCTTTAGCGTGTGCTGTGTCCCGCTTTCAAAAGGCAATTTTGAAACGCCTCGCTCAGGGATGGTGATTTCCTTTATAAAGGTATAGACATTTTAAATCCGGAACAATGGCAAAATCCCGGATTGAAGTACTGAAACTTATCTACATTCTCGCTTGAATTTGGATTGTTTCATGCTACGGAAATGTTGTAGAATAAGCAGGTGTTACCATGGAAGATAAAGTTAAAACTATCTTGATAATAGATGATGAAGAAGGCATCCTCTCTGCCCTTAAGCGCCTCTTACGTCGGGAAGATTATAACGTCATAACTACCACTAGCCCTGATAGAGGTCTTGAGATTCTGAGAAATGAACCTGTCTCCCTGATTATATCTGACCAGAGAATGCCGGAGATGGATGGAACTGAATTTCTACACCAGGCCAGTATGTTACAACCGGATGCCCTGCGCATTATGCTGACCGGATACGCTGACGTAAATGCCGCTATGGCGGCCATAAACCAGGGACAGGTTTATCGTTTTATAACCAAACCCTGGAACGACCTTGAGCTTAAGGTAACAATCAAAGAGGCGGTTGATTTTAATAACCTGCGCCGGGAAAATCAGAAACTCTACGATCTGACCATACAACAAAATGCCGAGCTTAAAGAACTTAATGAAAATCTGGAAAGGAAGGTAGAGGAACGCACGCAGGAAATCGCAGAAAAAAATGAGGAATTAAATCGTCTCTATAAAGAACTCCAGGCGAGTTATTTCAAGACCATTCGCGTCTTCCTGGATCTCATGGAAATGTATGACCCTGACCTGGGAGGTCATGCCAAAAGGGTTGGTGTTTCCTCAAGGCTCCTGGCTGAACACTGTAATTTGCAAGAAGAGGAGCTAGACGTAATCGAGGCTGCTGGATACCTGCATGACGTGGGTTTGATCGGTATACCGCGCGAGATAATCAGAAAGAGGCGTTTGGACCGGACATTGGCCGAAGAAGGCCTTTTTAAACAGCATCCAATCTTGGGCTATGTGCTACTCAATGCTGTACCCAAACTGGACCAGGTCAGTGTACTGGTCAGGTCACATCACGAATTGTTTAATGGTACCGGGTACCCCGATGGGTTGAAAAAAGAAGAGATTCCCTTCGGAGCACGTATTATAGCTATCGCCAACGTTTATGACCATATTTTGGCCCGCAAAAATACATCGATAGACGATGTATCGATTCATCTGCGTAAGGTGGCCGGGGTCGAACTGGATCCTTTAATAGTTTCTAAAGCCATAGAAGTATTTTTAGAACTTAAGGAGGTGGAAAGGCCGGAGGTGGCTATTGCTGTTGAGGATCTTAGACCAAACATGGTTTTGGCCAGAGGACTAAAAACACAATCCGGTCGGCTGCTTATGCCGAAGGATGCCGTGGTTAAAGAGGTGTATCTCGAGAAGATTAATAAGTTCCACGAGATAGACCCCATAGAATGGATTTATGTATATAAATATTAGAGGCACGGGCTATGCCTAAACAGTGTGTGGTAAAAAGTGTAAAAATAGACGATGTTCAGCCAGAATCGGTAACGGGCAAAGATATCCTCAGCCCCAAGGGACAAGTGATCCTGCGAAAAGGCGTCAAACTGACATCAAGCGTACTGGAGCAACTCAAGCGCCGAGGGATCAGTCATGTCTTAATTGAAACTGAGGAAGATGAAGCCCCTTGTGACCCGAAGGCCCTGGAAGAAATAAAGCGAAAGGCAGACATGTTAATCGAGCGAAAGTTCCACTGGACATCTCCTGACAACCGCTTAATGATGGGTTTGAAGGAGGTGTTCAGGAAACGTCTGATGGGTAAAATCGCCAGTGGATCGTGAAGAGATCAGTGCAAAGATAAAAGAGGTCGTAGAGGTGGCCACAATCTCGGCGGTGGCCATGCGCGCTGCGCAGCTCATAAAAAATCCCGACATCCCCATTAGTAAGATTACGGAGACCATTGGTTACGACCAATCAATGGCAGCCAAGATACTGCGACTCGTCAACTCATCATTCTATGGCTTTCAGGGCCGGATCAGTTCTCTTTCCCAGGCCGTAGTCCTTTTAGGGTTCAACACGGTAAGGAATGTCATACTTTCGGTCTCCATCCTTAAGGTGTTTTTCAGTAATAAAGAGTATAGGATTTTCGACCTTCCCAGGTTTTGGGAGCATTCGGTGGGTACAGCCTTTATCGCTAAAAAGCTTGCCGAACAGGTCGGGTTCAGAGAGCCCGAAGACGCCTTTATCGGTGGCCTGTTGCACGATATCGGTCGGATTTTCATCCTTCAATTCCTGCCGCGGGAGATGGAGCAAATCCTTGCGCTTATGCTTAAGGAAGACCTGCCTATGCGCGAGGCCGAGGAAAGGGTATTGGGTGTGGACCACGCCTGGATAGGCTATATCATGGCCAAGAACTGGCATTTCCCTCCTCCACTTTGTTCCGGTATAGCCAATCATCATGTCCCGGATGGCAAGGATGAGGACTTTCTCTTTGCCTCGCTTATTCATGTCGCTGATGCAATATGCTGCGGCATGGACATTGGATACGGTGGCGACGACTTTATACCTGATGTCAGCCCGAGAGCCTGGCATGAACTTTCTCTTACCCTGGAAGACCTTGAAGGCTTATTGCAAAACATAGACGCAAACCTCTATCAAATTGAAGACTTTTTAAGTATCTTACGTACGTAGAAAACGGCCTTATCCTTTTCCAAAGGACACCTCCATCAATAGATCGCTCCTGCTAGCAGGAAGCACCCCCCTTATTTTCTCCCCTTAAAATGACACGGCAACGCCCAGGCACCCTATCCCTGTTTTGGCACTTCTCTTCTCCCCAGGGCAAGAATATCCCTAAAGTGGCCCCATTCATCTAATGAATTATTAAAGTCGTCAGGCGAAAAAGCCGATAAGCATGGTAAAAGCGGTAAAGATGGTAACTCCTTTGCTTGCGATTAGGCCATGTATGCGTAACTTCACGAGAGCAAAAAGTCCGTAACACAGGAAAATTATTATGATAACCATACCCATATCAGAAGATACGTCAAAGATTCCTTTGGCCGTCCTGAAAAAAGAATATCGTTTGTTTCACTGCGAGGAACATGAGGCGCACATCAGCCGCAAACAATGCCGGGCGCTACGGAAAAGGGGAGTCTGTTATTTTTGTAGAAAACTGGATGAAAGGCCGAGCTTAAAATTGGTGCACAGAAAAAGCCCCGAAAAGAAGCGTGGAATAAAACACCCCGCCGGCAGGATCTTTTGCTCCTGCTTGCTGTCAAAAAGGCAAGGAAAAATTACCTACGAAAGACAGGAGATAAGCCAAAGAGAACTAAGACCAGGAATGTTAACCGTTGCCAGTGCCAATACCCATGGCATTGACCCTACAATGCCATGCGAGGACTTTTCTACAGAATTCCTTGAATGGACGGACTTCAGAATAAAATGGCAGACTGAAATCGAAGATGTCTGACTGTAGCGGAATCCGGTAAGATTCTTTGTGGCGGGCGCCAATGGATATCTGTCAAACAAAATAAAAGGCCCCAGAGAAGCCCGCCGGCCGCTCAAGAGGCTCTAAAATGGCGGGGCCGACGAGACTCGAACTCGCGACCTCCGG
>CAYSYZ010000107.1:0-7961 GCA_964435205.1 uncultured Desulfovibrionales bacterium | reverse complement strand
TTGTAATACACATCAGTGACATCGCCAGCTTTCTGCCGGATCTCGGAAAAGGTGGCGGTCAGGAGAAATTCGGCGCCAATCTGCTTGCCAAAGTCAACCGCCGTTTTCTTGTCCACCAGGCCGCTTTCCTGCTGCGTCTTAATTTCATCTATTAGCGCAGTATCGGTTGTCCGATCTATAAAACGAAACTCCCCCGATTTGATAAGCTTGGCTCGAATGGAATCGGTTATTGACTCAGTATCGATATGCTGCAAGGTTTTGTTCTTGACTTTGTCAATGCTGATTACCGGCCGACGCTGATTAGTCAGTTCGACCACGGGAGGAAAAGTGACCAGTGAATCAACCATAGCCTCCGCAATTTGCTGGAGGTCAGAAGAACCGAATTCAGTAGTAAGCGGTTTTGCTGAACCGGAATCACCATACTGCACATTGGGGACAGTGGCACAGCCTGCAAGGGAGAATGCTGCAACGGAAAAGCCTAACAGAATTACATAGGTGATACTCTTCTTCATGTTGGATCCCTCACTTTATGAATATGTATGGAACAATCAATTATTATCGGGTTCTCGGACTTTCAGTTTGAATTCGCGAGCACGAGGGTCTGGCGCAACACCCTGTATGGTTCTGGCCTCGCGGCCGTATATAAGGAATGGTTTCCAAGCGCCTTGATTGGCCCCGATTTCCATCCCCGCGGCATCAAACCAGTCAAACTTGTATTGAATCTGCACCGTATCCCGATCCTTGGAGCGGATAGCGACCTGGACCTTCATTAGATCCCCGGCCAGTGTGCTCTTCATATCAACAATTTCTATATCACTGGCCAAACTGTAATTGTTGATAACTATACGCTTACTGAGTTCCGGGGCACCCTCCTGATTCCAAGTTTTCTTGCCGGTTGCCTCAACCCCGGCAGTGCTACTGCAACCACCCGTAAATCACAGGGGACGTTACTGAAACAATAGTACTTTTCAGAGTGGATGAGTTGTGCTAAGACGGGAGGCATGCCTCGGCAAGCTCGATTGGATACTCCTGGGACCCTCCATCATGTGATGATTCGTGGGATTGAGGGCCGGGAGATTTTTCAGGATGATTTGGACAGGAAGGATTTCCTCGACCGTATCAGCGGTTTGGTTAAGGAAACGGGGACCAGGATTGGAATAATTGAAATCATACTAAATACGATTATACTTGTTTATTTCTATCGTCATCGCCCCGGGATAGGCCGCATTTCTCGATACCAGCCCCCTAAATAAGTTGACTCATCGCCGACTAATTGGCTAAACTCTTCGAACATGCATTACGAAGGTCTCATAATCCGCCCTCCCAGTGAGGCCTACAGCATCCTGCTGCAGGTGACCGTGGGATGTTCCCATAACAAATGCACATTCTGCGGCGCTTATAAAGAAAAACACTTCCGGATTAAAGACGAGGCCTCCATCCGGGACGACCTTTCCTTTGCGGCGCAGCATTGCCGGGACCAAACCCGTGTCTTTCTCCTGGATGGGGATGCCTTGATCATGCCCTTTGCAAAATTATCCTGGGTCCTTGGGGAAATAAAAAACCAGCTCCCCTGGGTTACTCGCGTGGGCATTTATGCCAATGCCAGGGGGATAAAAACCAAAACGCTGGAGGAGCTCGTGGCCCTCCGGAGACTCGGGCTGGGCATCGTCTATCTGGGAGTTGAAAGCGGAGACAATCTCACCCTGGGAAATATCAACAAGGGCACTGACGCTGAAACGCTTATTCACTCTGGACAAAACATTCGTAAGGCGGGGATCAAACTTTCGGTTACCATTTTACTGGGCATCGCTGGTGAAGCACGTTCGCTGATTCATGCCCGCAAAACGGGCGAAGTCCTTACGGCCATGCAGCCCAATCATGTCGGGGCCCTGACGCTGATGGTTCTTGATGGGACACCCCTGGGCGAAGACGTTCGAGCGCAGCGTTTTGTAATGCCATCCCCTGAGGGGCTATTAGTGGAACTAAGGGAAATGCTTCTAAATACCCACCTGTCCCCTGGCTTATTTTTCTCAAACCATGCCTCCAACTACTTACCCCTAAGAGTACGACTTCCTAAGGATAAGACCCACGCCATTAGCCTTATCGACAGCGCCTTAAAAGGGGAAATTGCCCTTAAGCCTGAAATCCTCCGTGGACTTTAGCAAACCTTATACTTTCAGCTTACCGGTCTTAAAGGTATAGGCTATCACGATTCCGGCAATGAAGGCCACGGCCAGATTTGTAGCCAGGGTTATTCCCGGCATAATTATCACCACAAGTAAGTCCGTTCTTTCATGTCTTTAATCATAAGGGCCAACTGACTCCCGGCAAAAATCAGCGATATACCGAGAACCGAAAGCGGCAGAAGCTAAATTATGGATAAGGCTCCTGCACCAAACAAGAGGGCCAGTACGAGAAAAATGGCCCCGATCATGATATTAGAACCGGCGGTCCGGGCTCCGAACCTATAGCGGGCAGCCAGCCCTCCCGTAGGCCTGGACTATCTTACAAAATACTGCACGATATAGCGCCCGGCAACAAATATTATGAGGAGCCCCAGCATTACTTTAATCAGTTTCTGGGGCACAAATTTTTGTAGTCTGGCTCCGCAGTACATCCCCAGAAATCCTCTGGCAGCTATTCCGACATATTGTTCTTTCCAAAACGGGCCACAAAAAATCTTCATCACGGGCGACGGATTTCTGGCCAGGAGTTGTTTATATAAATAAACTGAGCTATAAAGGAGGTAGGGTATTATGGAGACGACCCCATCTGTTGACGTAC
Source organism: uncultured Desulfovibrionales bacterium (assembly GCA_964435205.1). GTDB lineage: Bacteria > Desulfobacterota > QYQD01 > QYQD01 > QYQD01 > CAYSYZ01. The sequence continues at coordinate 5,177 of CAYSYZ010000107.1, read as the reverse complement.
CTTGGACTAAACGCTGGACCCTCGGTAAAAACAAGTACGACCGTGTGGAAATAGCCGGGGCCTTCGGGGATCTCGGCACGTTGATACCTTTCGTGGTCGGCTACATAGCCGTCATGAAGGTTGACCCACTGGGTATCCTCTTCATGTTCGGGCTTAGTGAGGTACTGGTCGGACTTTATTACAAGACACCCATCCCAGTCCAGCCCATGAAAGCCATTGGCGGGGCGGCGATTGCATCCGGAGGAGCTATCAGCGCGGGCATGATCTGCGGCGCGGGTCTCTTCACCGGCATCTTCTGGTTCCTGGCCGGGGCCACCAAGATGATAAACGTGGCCACGAAGCTTGCTGCCAAGCCGATCATCCGGGGCATTGTACTGGGATTAGGTCTCTTATTCATTACCCAAGGGGTGACGATGATGATGACCACTCCCTGGCTGGCTGGTCTGGGCCTCTTGATTACGTATTTTCTGCTGACTAACCCGAGGATACCGGCGATGTTCGCCCTCCTCCTGCTCGGTGCCGTGGCCGCTTACTTTATGGATCCGAACCTGGGTAAACAATTGTTGTCGATGCGCCCCTCCTTCCGGTTTCCCGACTTCACCTTCGGCCGTATGAGTTGGAATGAATTCTTAGCGGGCATGTTGGTTCTTGGCATACCGCAACTACCTCTGACTATCGGGAATGCCGTGATAGCTATAAGGGCTGAAAACAACGAACTCTTTCCGGACAGGCCGGTAACCGACCGCATGATGGCCGTTTCGCAGGGGCTGATAAACTTAGCTTCGGCGCCTTTCGGGGGGATACCGATGTGTCATGGCGCGGGTGGTATGGCCGGTCACGTGCGTTTCGGGGCTCGTACCGGCGGATCGCTGGTTGTGCTTGGCGTGATAATGATGATGCTGGCCCTCTTTTTCAGCCACTCGGTAGGCATGTTGTTCAACGCCTTTCCAAAGGCGGTGTTGGGCGTTATTCTATTCTTTGCCGGGACGGAGCTGGCAATCACCACAAAGGACATCGGTAGTAAGAAGGAGGATGTGTATGTAATGTTAGTGGTGGCTGGTTTTGCCATGTGGAATATGGGCGCCGCATTCCTGGTGGGAATCATACTGTGCCAGGCGCTTGAGCGGAGATGGATAAGGCTGTAGGCTGCGGCGGAAATGGATAGGGCCCTCGAATACAGCAATAAGTCGGATGAGGAGTTGATGGCGCTGATAGCGCGAAGGGATTATAACGCCGTTGCCACAATGGTTTCTCGTCACCAACGCGGTCTACTCAACCTTTTCTATCGCTACACCAACGATCGGTTGCTGGCTGAGGACCTAGCTCAGGAGGTTTTTCTACGAGTGTACAAATCAGCGCCGCTATATGAGTCGCGATCACTTTTTAAGGTTTGGCTTTACCGCATCGCCAAAAACGTTTGTTTGAACGAGCTTAAGACCCTGCAGGTATTTGAGAAGTTACCGGAACAGAAGGCGGAAACCGAATCTCCAGAGGAGGAGACGATCCAGGCGGAAAGGGAAATCCGCGTCAGACAGGCTATAGAGATGCTACCGGAAAGACAGAAATTGGCCCTTATCCTGCGCCGCTTTCAGGGGCTTTCCCAGGAGGAGACAGCCGAAGCGATGGAGGCGACCTCCGAGGCAATTGAGGGCCTGCTGACCAGGGCAAAGGCAAGATTGAGGTTGGCTTTGGCTGACCTGCAACCGGGATAGAAATAGATGTGGATTTCGCATCGCGGGGTGCGGAATGGCGAACAACAGACGCGGAGAAGGTACGACGTGGTGACAAGGAGATCGTTCTATTACCGTGTCACTGGCAATTAGGGAGAAGATGATGGAATGTAAAAAGGCAAGAACAATGATTGAGGCACGCCGGAGAGACAAAGAACTTGCTGCTCACCTGGAAGTCTGCGCCGATTGCCGGGGAGAGTTTGCCCTCTGGGACCTGTTGGGTGAGGCCAAGGAACTTGAGCCCGGGCTCGAATTCACTGAGCGGGCGCTGGAGAAGGTGAAGGAGGAGGGGAGGCGAACATCCTGGAGAGATATCAAGGATAGGTTGGGCAGATGTTTTATCTGGAGTGGAACCCTGGATGAATTCTCGGATTTTCCTCCGGACTCCTTCGGGGCATTTCTCTTTGGTTCGAGGAGGGCCTGAGTATGATTTCGGTAGAAGGATTTCTCGTTGGGATAATTTTCGGGGCGGCCGCCGCCTGCGGCGCCATATACGGGGTCAAAAAATGGTGTAGGCGGGAGATACGCGGCTATCTCGACATGATAAACCTCACTGCGGATCAAAGACACAAGGTTGAACAGATACGCGAGAGTTTTCTGCCGCGAGTAGCCGGAATTAGGCAGGAGCTACGCCGCTGCAGGATGCATCTGGCCGATCTGCTTTTCTCCACTCCATTGGATCGCGATAGAATCAGCGCTGCCGTGGAGGAGATATCGGGCCTTCAGCTCAAACTAGAGCAGGAGGTTATTGAACATATTATCGAGGAAAATGAAATTCTTACCTCGGAGCAGCAGCGCCAGTTCCATGCGGTGATCGTCCAGCAGTTCCGGGGCGGCGGCCTGGGCATCCACGACGTGCCGGGACGGCGATAAAATCCGTTCAGCCACGAATTGGCACGAATGGACCCGAATAAGGAGAAAATACCTCACTGGTCATTAGTCACATAGGATCGTTACAAGTTACAGAAGTTACAAACTTGCAACTTATAACTTTTGCAACTTGCGACTTTTGTAGTGGCAAATGACTATTGACAAATGACGTTCACTATAAATACCAGCAAGGAGGACGCTTATGTTTAGGAAAGTTCTTTTTCCAACTGATTTCTCGGCACACGCCGAAAAGACTATGGAATGCCTGGGCAACCTGAAGAGGGCGGGGGTCGAGGAGGTTGTTGTGGTGCACGTGATTGACTTGAGACCCCTGATCGATTGGCAGGATCTGGAAGGCTTTGACCGATGGAGGCAAGAAGCCGCGGGCAAGTTAGAAGAAGCCGCGGGGAAGCTGGCGGCGCTGGGCTTCCAGGCCAGAGGCCTGCTCAAGAGCGGTCCACCCTTTCTCAGTATCATCGAGGCGGCCCGGGAAGAGAATGTTTCGCTCATAATCATGGGCTCACATGGTAAGGGCTACCTTAAAGAGGTGGTGCTGGGCAGCACAGCAGAAAATGTCCTCCGTCATAGCCCGGTACCGGTGCTGGTGGAGAAGTTCAGGACTATCGAGGCAGCCGGCAAGGCCGCCTGCGAGTTCATGTCCCAGAGGATGTTCGGCAAGATCCTCTACCCGACCGACTTCTCGTCGCCGGCCAAGAGGGTCCAGGACTACATTGTACACCTTAAGGCCGCCGGGGCAGAGGAGGTGGTGATACTCCACGTGCAGGACATTGGTAGGCTGCGGCCGCACCTGGCTGCGCGGATGGAAGAGTTCAACCGGATCGATGCCGGCCGGCTGGATGACATCAGGCGCGAATTTGAAGCGGCGGGACTGAAGGCCAGGACCCTGCTACGTGAGGGTGTGCCTTTCCAGGAGATCATGAAGGTGGCGGATGAAGAGGACGTTTCGCTCATTGCTATGAGCTTCCTTGGCCGCAGTATGATCAAAGAGGCCCTGATAGGCTCGGTCAGCGGCAAGGTCGTCCGCCTGGCCGCCCAGCCCGTACTTCTGGTGAAGTAGAGCGCGGCGGCCCTGCGGCGGGAGCAAACGAATCAAACAAGGAGCGCCTTATGACATCCCTCAGAAATATCTTCCTGGCCTTCTTCAAAATAGGGACCTTTTCCTTCGGCGGCGTTTATTCCATGATTGCGTTTTTCGAGCGCGAATTGGTCGAACGGCGTAAGTGGATTACCCATGATGAGTTCATAGAAAGCTTTGCCATCGGCCAGATGACACCGGGGCCACCTATCGTCAACACGGGTATCTGTATCGGCTACAAGCTGCACAGGCTTCCCGGGGTACTGGTAGCTACCCTGGGACAGGCCTTTACCGGTACGGCATTGGCCATTATACTGGCGGCCTTCTACCTCCAGGCGAAAGACAATCCGCTGCTCCAGTCGGTGATGAAGGGCGTGGCCGCAGCGGTGGTTGGACTTCTGGGATCTATCATCTATAAGATGGCAAAGAAGCTGGTTACCGGCTATAAGAGTGCGGCGTTGGCAGCTGGCGCTTTTGGCGCACTGGCCATTTTTAAGCTCAACCCTATCGGCATTATCCTGGCGGCCGGCGTTCTCGGCCTGATTCTCAATTGGAGGCGATAAATGGAAATACTGAAGCTTGCTGCTATCTTGTTTGTGATAAACGGCCTGACTATCGGCGGTGGATACGCCATGGTGCCGTTGCTTCAAAAGGAGCTGGTGGAGAATCACCATTGGCTGACGAACAAGGAATTTATCGACGCGATCGCCATTGGCCAGGTGACGCCTGGACCGCTCACCGTCATGAATGCCTTCATGGGTTTCAAGGTCGGGGGACTGCTTGGGGCGATCGTAGCCATGCTGGCCAGCTACCTCCCCAGCATCATCATCGTCACCCTGGTAACGAGACACTACCTCCAATACAAGGAGTCTTGGTTGGTCAAGGGCTCGTTCGCAGGGATCAAGCCAGCGGTGGTGGGGCTCTTGGCGGCAGTGCTGATCTTTCTGGGAAAAAGTTCCATCACCGACATACCTCTGGGAACCATAGCCGTCGTAAGTTTCGGACTCATCACCTTTACCAAGATCGATCCGACCTTCATTATCATCGGTTCCGGCGTCCTGGGGGCTTTTCTGTTCTAGGATAGCCATACTTAATTCCCTGGTTTCCAGGATAGAATCGGGATTACTTTTTTCTAATAAATGGCTGGGCGTTAACGGGCTTCTTCTAGAATCATCTGGAGCGGTTAACGAAACAACATGTGGATTCTTTTTCCTTAGTTCGTTCAGGCACAAATTGGTGGCGATTTTAAAAAGCCAGGTGGAGAATTTGGCCTTGGGTTTATAGTAGGGTGCCGATTTGTGCACCCTCAAAAAGACCTCCTGAGTTATGTCCTCGGCCCAAAGTCGGTCTCCAGTAAATCGATAAATGAAATTTAGCAAACCCTTCTGATGCCTTTCCACCAATCGCCTGAAGGCCAGAAGATCACCCTCGGCAATCTTTTTCATTAAAATGACATCGGAATCCATGACCTGATTATATAC
>CAYSYZ010000106.1:859-8166 GCA_964435205.1 uncultured Desulfovibrionales bacterium | reverse complement strand
AGCTAAGATGGAGGTACTTATGAAATTTAAATGGGGAAAGAGAAAACCACATTGTCATATCCGGGGGCCGTTCTGTCATAGGGAAGCAGAAACCCGTGACCGGGCCATCGATGAACTGCTGGAATTTATCTGGAACCTGCGTGAAAACGGTGTTTCAGACGTTACCGATCTCCTGCGGGAAGCATCCGATCCAGAAGCGAGAGATATACTTTTCTATATGGAGCAGGAAGGGCTCTTTGCGCGGGAAGGGGATAAGGTTTACCTTAAAGAAAAGGGAGAGGAAAAGGCCCGTGAGATTATACGCAGACACCGTTTGACTGAGAGGCTGCTTATGGAGATATTTGAACTTTTGGAAGAGGAGGCAGAGAAGGAAGCCTGTAAATTAGAACATATTTTGAGTCCGGAGGTTACAGATAGTGTCTGCACTTTCCTTGGTCATCCTCCGGTCTGTCCACATGGTAAACCTATCCCACCAGGAAAATGCTGCACAGCCCCTGAAAAGAGTGTAAAGCCCCTGGTTATGCCCCTTGTTGAGCTTGATGCAGGAAAGGAAGGACGCATCGTTTTTATTTCATCCCGGTTCCCGGCCAGGCTGGATAAGCTGAGCACGCTGGGTATCGTCCCCGGTAGTATAATCAAGCTACGACAGAAGAAACCCTCTCCAATCATACAGGTTGGTGAGACCGTGGTGGCAGTTGACCCCGAAATCGTTCACGACATCTACGTGAAGGCCGTCTCCTGAGGACGTGAAAAATCCGAAGAATCTAGAGAGAGAAATCGAGCGCCTGAAGGAAAAGATCCTCCATCTGGAACATCGCCTCGCCCGCCAGGACGTCACGGTAGTTTCCATACTGAGGCAAAAGGGATTTAACCTGATTCAATACAATCCGGATAGAGGATTGTTATTGCCTTCCGGCGCGGATGCCAAAGTAGAAGGGCGTTTCTACCACTTAATGCGGCGGTACTCCTTCCGGCTTTTCCTGCGCGATCTGATAGTCCGTCAGGACCATTTTGCGGTACGGGACCTAATCCGGTATTGTTCACCGGTAACCGCTACCAATTACCTCCAGTTTCTGGAGGAAATAGGGCTCATTAGTAGATTGGGCAATGGCGGATACAAACTAAGTGTCAACTTTGTTTCAAGTATCGGCCCTACGCTAGAATGGTTCGTGGGCCATGTATTTATCCGTGAATTTGATGCCTCAGCCATCTATGGCGTTAAATTCAGGGAGACCATTCATGGCGGGGACTATGATGTCATTGCCTGGCTGGATAATCGTCTGGCCTATGTGGAAGTTAAGTCGTCTCCTCCTAAGGGCGTGGAGGCCGCCGACGTTCGGGCGTTCTATCAGCGTCTTGAGGACTTGTCGCCGCACCTGGCCTTCTTTCTGGTGGATACAGAACTGCGCATGAAGGACAAGATCGTCCCCCTTTTTGAAGAGGAGATAAGCCGGATTCATGGCAGAGGCGAGGAGGGGAGAAGACCGGTGGTAAGACTGAAGGAAGAGCTTTTCCACGTAAACCATAAGCTTTTCATTGTAAACAGCAAGAAGGGTATAACCACGAACTTTAAGGCCTGCCTGCGTCATTATCAGAGACAGAAGTTTCCATTTTAATCCCATCCTCCGTTCCTCAAAAAATGTGAAAAAGTTTCTACCAAAAGTGGAAATAGACTTCCACTTGCTTGGCATTTCTTTTCTTACCGCTTAATCAGTATCGTATTTTTTGTTCAAACATAACTAACGAATATAACTCAGGTTGTTTGCCCGCCAGTCGCCATTTTGCCATTGGCACAGATGTTGCCCTGAGAAGAGTCAAGCAAGGGTGTAAAGTATTCAATTTCTAACGATGGTTCGGGTGGACGGCCTGGTCGATGATCATGAGATCACATAGGTACTTACTGGTAACAGCTATATTGATTCTGGGCTTTGCTACTTCGGTGGGGGCAGTACCGAATCTACAGATATACATCCCGGGTGCGACCTACGACATGGGAACGGAGACCTGGGTGATTTATGCTTATGACTATGAACTCTGGGTAATCGGTGCCCATCTTAACGTTTATGATGTGAAGTTTGCGGCTGCTGTTCCTACCAATGAAGACGGTACGATTAAGGTTACCTGGCTACAGGGACAGTTGAATGATGACAATAGTAATGTAGTCAAGGAGCCATATTACTCTGAGACCCTGGATGAGACGGTCAGCGATCCCTATATTTCTTTCTGTGCTTGCGGGACGCCGACTATGGGCGATGGTAAACAACTGCCTCCGCACGGTGTGTTTCCCACTTCGTATTATGAGTATTTTATTGGTGATTTCGGGACAGGCCAGACTGTCCAGAACTATATCCCGGGTGATGAGTGGGGTGACGAAGCCCCGGGTGAAATTAAGAAATTTGATATTAACGTACGAGGTTATACAACAGTGGACATTGTTGCGTATGACCACGTTATACTAGGCAAGAATAAGGCAAAGCATGTTTTTAGCCCATTCTCCCATGACGGTCATTCCGTTATCCCCGAACCGGCCACCATGGTTCTGGTGGGAACCGGGCTGATTGGTTTAGGTTGGCTGGGAAGGAGGAAGATTAAGAAATAGTACTTAAAGTTTAGGGAATGGGCGTTTAGGGTTTAACTCCGTTAACGAATAACTAATAACGAGTAACTAAAAGGATGGAGGTGAAATGATGAAAAAGAGATTTTCAGAGGGTTTAAATTTAAAAGGGAAGGAGGTGAAAAAGATGAAAAAGATATTTTTAGTTTTAGGGGCTCTTGTGCTCACTTTTTGTATGGTCGGCGTGGCTAAGGCGGTACCTGTTCCAGCCGGTCCGGTATCATTCCACTGGACGGACTGGGAAACAAGGGTAACCGCGGTAGGTGATACCTTGAGCGGAATATTCAGACTGGATCAGCTTCTGGATGCTAACAACAATGTTGTATGGAGTCATGGTCAGGGTGGTGAAGAGTTGACCGGAAGGTTTGGGGGCTTGCTTGTGTCTCAATTTGGTGGTGAAACACCTGGTAGCATAATCCTTTTCTCTGGGGGTGACCTCCAGGTTTATTTAGGCACTGCCGGCAACTTTAATCCAACTTCGCCCGGTGCAAATCCTGATTGGGTAGCCGCAAATTTGTGGGCGAACCTCGATTTTGTCACTGGACGCGACTTTTTTAATCCAACTGCTACACTTGCTTCAATAGTCGCTTCAGCGGGAGCAGACCCCGAGGGTGTGATGGCAATCAAGGGTACAGGACAAAGTCTGCTGGATATCGATCTTCTCAACCCTGGTAGCGCAGGGCTCCTTTTTAATACCAATACATATCAGCGGCTTGATGGAAGTGGGTTATTTGCAGATATGTCCTTAGATGCAAATTTCTTTATAAGGAACACCGGATCGTTCCCTTTTCTCAATACAAAGGATGGGTGGGATGTCTGGAGTAAGGACCCAATAGGTGCAAATGCGGTACCTGAACCAGGAACCATGCTGCTCCTTGGAACTGGGCTTGTTGGATTGGCGCGTTTTGCCAGACGGAAAATTAAAAAGTAGTCTCTATAGTCTCAAACAGCTAAAAAGGGCGGCAGGAATATCCTGCTGCCCTTTTTATTTTATGGACAACACTTCCTCTACAGGTCTTCTTATAGAATGTGCCGTAGGAGAGGAAGCCCACCCCATACGAAAGAGCATGATCAAGCCATTACCTTTATCAAACGGAAAGATGTCCTTAAGCCTGTCTTGAATAGACATAATCTGTCCCTGGTGAACAGGATTAAGTCCACTCCCTCCGGCCAGGTTCTGGATTGAAATCAGAAAGGTAATCCCGGTCATGGGTTGAAAGGCAATCCCAAGGGAAGATGTAGTGAGCCATATCCTTTGCATCAAACGTCCTCCGGTTAAGTAACTTAGGCGGTCAGTACCATCGGTTGTTATTAGACAAGCTGCCGGCGCACTACGTAACAAGCGGTAAGACTGCGTAGAAGCAAACCAACTTAGGCCAAATCTGTTCAGGATGCGCATTCTCTTCCATGACGCCAATATGGGAAATAAGTGCTGTTGAACAGGATTGAGTTCCAAAACATCCAATCCCATTCCGTCTTTTGTTTTCTCTTCCTCCTCTTTTGACCAACGTATCCATCTGAAAAGGGCTCCATGAAGTTCTGGATGTTCAAAAAGTATCCTATCCCCTGTGGCAACAATGGTTGCAAGTTTCTTAATATCTTGTTTTGATTCAGTCCAATGGAGATGTGTTCCTGGATAATTATCGACAATTTTAAGTAACGTTTCTTTGTTTTTTTTGTCAATTCTTTCCCATGAGTAGAATTTCCTGTTAACCATCCGTTTCTTAATCCAGGGAAAAAGGCCCTCCTCTATTTTTTGTGGTTGCTGATCGAACCTGATATTGGCGACTATCGATTCCTGATGTCCGTGTGGGAAATAGGAGATAGAGGCTTTGTACCCAAAATGCTCTGCAGCGATTATAATATTTTCTATGACCGCGCCGAATGTTACAAGGGAAGCAATGTTCTTAACATTATAAAGGAACTTTGACCTGCTCTCATCGTGAATGACTTGAAGAGTTGTCCCATCCCAGATAAATCTCCACGGCTGGCAATTGTCAGCCGACGGCGCCCAGATTCCGGCCTCAACGATTTTGAAGATTATATCATTTGGGATCATTTTGTTAACCTTTGGCTATACTAAAATCCTAAAGGATTAACTCCTGGACTTAAGGCTTCAGCCTTTTATAAAACCCTGAAGGATTAACTCCGGATTTAAGGCTTTAGCCTTTTAATCTTTTTTAGTCATTCTTAACTGTAAAATCCTTTATAGGATACTGCTCAAAGAGGGATATTACCCATTCACTACCTTTTTTCTTCATCCACGAGTTGAAGCTGGAAAATTCATACTTGCTCATATCAGTAGCCAGTCCATGTTTGACGGGATTATGATGTATGTAGTTAAGATGTTTATAAAAGTCTTCTTCATCTCTTATGCACCAATCCCAGTAATTCTGCCATATTTTACGTCCGCGGAGACTTTCTTGCCTATTAATTTTGTAGGTGAATCCACCATGGATGGTACCGATAACCCGGCCCAAAGATGCTGCCTTTGAAACATTGAATAAGAGGTGGTAGTGGTTTGGTAAAATTACCCAGCCATAAATTTGAAATCCATATTCTTTGAAGACCTTTTTTATGGTGGCAAGTAAAAGGGCCTTTTCAGTATCTACAAGACAAAAGCGATCACGATAAGTATGGCTGGCTAAGAAATATATTTGGTTATCAAGATATAAATGTCTGGGTTGGTGGCGCTTCATATATAAAACCCTAAAGGGTTAACTCCTGAATTTAAGGCTTCAGCCTTTTAATCGGGATAAATGTGACTTCCTGTCTGATGATCTATGGAATAGCCAATCCTTTTTAAAATGTTGCAGAGGTTTCTCCCCGAAATTACTGGTAATTTAGTCAAATCGCTACCTCTATAATTTCTTCTTCGATTGAGGGCGGGATAGGCTCGTTATGTTTCTTTAAACTCTCTACATATCCTCGAATGGCATCCTGAATATTTTCCAACGCCTCTTTTCGAGTGTTTCCTTGGGAGATACATCCAGGCAAAGAGGGACACTCAACTACAAATATTCCGTCTTCGTCTTGTTCGATGAGAATCCTATACCGCATAGTTAATCGCCCCCTATTGCTATGTATAAACGTTCCGCCTACTTTAAGAATCTAATTTGCCATATCTAAGTATTCTTATGCAACGGAGAAATTCATACTAATTTATAAGCCTTACGCACCCCCGGTCTTATTAAATAGCGATGCATGTATTGGTCTAAAACTCAAACCTTAAGAAAATACCTTTTTACATACCAACGCTTCAGTCTTTGTATTGGGTTCTTGTTTCCCATCATAAGGTAACCTTTCTTAAGAACCTGGAGGTAAGGATCAAATTGAAAGTAGTAGGGGGCTGCCTTTATCTTCCTTCTTTTGAGGATGATGTTTATGACTTCTGTGGCTACAAAAGCGCTGCAGAGCTGGCAGGCGAGTCCCAAGGAAGGTCCGGTTTGTTTGGTAAGGTCTATTGATGAAGCCTTAATATACTTAAGATGCGTGGCCTTAGGTGCCAGGCCGATACCGAAAGCTATGAGCTTATCGATCCCGGACATATTGTCATTAAGATCAAAATACTCATCGAAGCCCATGCCCTGGGGCGTAAAGACATGCAGTGTAGCACTAAAGCCCATCGGCCCGGAGGTAATAGCATATATACCGCGCGCCTTGGCCTCTCTAAAGAGCCTGCGGCGGGTCTCTATATTGAAAAAGTCTATCCCGTCCAGTACCACGTCAATATCCTTTAGAAATTCGGCTATATTATTATTGTTTATGCCCTGTTTAAAGATGCGTATGTCAGTTTCTGGATTTACAGAAAGGGCCATTTCCTTTATGGTTTCGGCCTTTTGCCTGCCGACGGTCTCGATGGTGGCTCCCACCTGCCGGTTGAAATTGGCCAGTTCGAAATGATCAAAGTCAGCGATGTTGAACTGCTCAAAACCTGTCCGGGCTAGTGTGAGGAGGTAGTGGCTGCCTACACCGCCAACCCCGGCTATGGCTATTCTTGCCTGCCTGATTTTCTGCTGTTCTTCGGTAGAGATAAGCCCTATGTTTCGGCAAAAGGCTTCGTCATATGACCAAAGGTTTGTCTGTTTTCTGTTCATTTGTTTTTCTTGTCTATCCTTGGATTAACAATTTTCAGTAAGATAGGTAGCGTGGTCAGCTCTACCAGGAGCGCAACTAACATGGTAAACGCTGTCAGGCACCCAAATTGAATGGTAGGGATAAAATTTGATAGTACCAGTATGCCAAAACCCATTACGATTACCATACAGGTGGAAATTACCGCTGATCCCTTGGAATGCATGGTTATAGCAATGGCTTCCAGGTTATTTTTGCCCATCCTTCTTTCGTGTTTATAGCGGGTGAGAAAATGGATAGTATCATCAACAGCAATACCTATAGCTACAGTGGAGATCATAGCTGTGGAGGTATTAAGAGGAATCCCCACCCAACCCATCATGCCAAGGTTGACGAAGAGCGGAATGGTATTGGGTATGATACTTATAAATCCGAGAGATAATGACCGGAGCAGCACAAAGATAAGGCCGAAGATAAGAAAGATGGCGAGAGATAGACTGTATATTTGGCCGCTTACCAGGGCTTCGATCAAATTCGCTGTAAGCAGAGATTTACCGGTTGCTCTGATTTCAAGCCCCGGTTCTTTTAGAGACTTAATAAACGTATTAGTCTTATCTAT
>CAYSYZ010000106.1:0-849 GCA_964435205.1 uncultured Desulfovibrionales bacterium | reverse complement strand
TATCTATCATGGCACGTATGTGCCGAGAATTGTGCTCTCTGAAACGGGCAGATATCCGGGCATTTTTATAATCGGAATCGATGTAATCTCTGATGTCGTCGGCGCTATATAGAAGCATATACTGGGCGGCCAGATTTTTGGTTGTCGGCAGCTTATAATAGTTGGGATCTTCGTTATGGAAGGATTGATTCATGTCTTTTAGATAGTCGGTGATAGAAATGACGTTATCGATCTTTTCCTGCTTACGCAGAAACTCGCCTATCGATTCTATCTTGTTGAGTATGGACGGATCCAGTATGTCATTAATCTCCTGTGTCTTAACAGAAATCTCGATCGTAGTTACGCCACTCAGGTTTTTTTCGACAAAGTCCGTGGACTGATAAACTTCGCTACCCTTTTTGAAGTACTCTAAAAGATTTGTCTCTACCTTTATGCGTGAGATCCCCCATGCTGATAAGGCGATAACGGCGACCGTAATAATCATTATCTTTTTTTCATGATTATTCACAAGTCTGTAAAAAAAGCGGATGGTTTGGTTTTGTGCAGTAGTATCATGGGGTTTAAGATTTATGGGGCGATGGCGCAAGAAGTAGAGCATTATAGGGATGAACATTATGGAGACTAAAAAGGAGAAGGATATGCCCAGTGAAGATACATAGCCAAAGTCTCGAATCGGGGGAATATCGTTTGCGCTCAGAGAAATGAAGCCGTCGACCGTAGTAAAACTGGCCAGGAAACAGGGAAGAATAGCAAGCCGTATCGAAGATACCAGGGCAGATTCCTTGTTCGGCAACCGGTATAAGTCTTCCCGATATTGATCAATGATATGGATGGCCACGGCAATGCCGA
>CAYSYZ010000105.1:0-8212 GCA_964435205.1 uncultured Desulfovibrionales bacterium | reverse complement strand
CCGGGGCGTACGGATAACTCCCCGGACGGGACTTTAACCTGTAAGATAAGCAGTCGTTACTGCGAACGGACGCTCATTAGATTATAAGTTGACGTTGTAATTAAAATGTGATGGCCGTTTTCTATGCCACGCAAATCAAGAATTGATGCGCCAGGAGCCTTACATCACATCGTTGCCAGAGGCATTGAGCGAAAAAAGATTTTTCAAGACGATGCCGACAGAGATAATTTTCTCAGCAGACTCGGTGACATACTGACCGAAAGTCATACGGCCTGTTTTGCGTGGGCGCTAATTCCGAATCATTTTCATTTGTTCCTGCGAACCGGCAGCACCCCTATCTCAACGGTTATGCGTCGACTGCTGACAGGTTACGCAGTATCCTATAATTTTCGGCATCGTCGCCATGGTCATCTTTTTCAGAATCGCTATAAATCGATCTTGTGCCAGGAAGACCTGTACCTGTTGGAATTGGTGCGCTACATTCATTTAAATCCGGTGAGAACCAGACTTGTCAAAGATTTAAAAGCTTTGGATAGGTATCCCTATTGTGGTCACAGCACCCTGTTGGGGAAGAAAGAAAACGGGTGGCAGGATACGGATTATGTTCTCAGGCTTTTTGCATCAACCGCGTCCAAAGCCCGGCGCCGCTACCGGGAATTTATCAAAAAGGAGGTTGCTTTGGGACAGCGGCCAGAGATGGTCGGTGGGGGCCTGTTGCGGAGTGCCGGTGGTTGGTCGGCCGTCAAGGCATTGAGAAAGATCGGCACATACCAGAAAGGCGATGAACGCATATTAGGCGATAGTGATTTTGTCAATGATGTGCTTTCGCAATCCGAAGAGAACCTTGAACGCAAATATCATCTGCAAGCCAAGGACTACTTCTATACCATTTCAAACAGGTGGTTGAAGCTCGCAGCATGGTTTGTTTTTTGGCGACGCGTGAACTGGGGATCAGCCAGAATATTTTGGCGAAAAAATTGAGGATATCACAACCTGCGGTCAGCTTAGCAGCCAAGCGGGGCGAGAATCTGGTCAAACACAATGGATACACGTTAGTTGATAATTAGCAACTTATAAACTAATGTACGTCCCTACATATTAGGGCCGTTTCTAGCCCTGCTTTGGATGCTTGGTGATTGAGGTTTGATCATTTTTTCCTAAACTTTTTCCTGAATACTGCAAGACCGATTAGGCCCTAACCGAGAAGGAGCAGCGTGGAGGGTTCTGGGACTATACCGGTTCGAGCAAGCTCCTGAATAGTTGGGTTATCAGCGCAATTTAAATAATTTTAGGAAATGGGCTTCCTACCTGCATTTTTAGAGATTATCCGTCATTTTCAATAACTAATCGCATTGCAGATATGAACCGACCAGCTTGTCTGTTGGAATAAAGACCAGATTATCCCTAAGTTATGCGCTGGTCTGGTAATCTTGTTACTTATTCTTTGTCGAGAAGTTCACCCACTACCGGAAACTTCTTCAGCAGATCAAAACGGTGTGGAGCTCGTTCTAAGACGTCACTGAGATCGCAACCAGCACGATGCATAACTTGGTGAAGGCCTTTCCTCCAGTGATAGCTGTTCGAAACATCATATACCTTACCGTAGCAAGCAACGTAGACAATGCCGTTACTTCCCTCATACTTGCCTAATTCTTCCTTAGTGAATGCTCTCATTTCAGCATACTAGTTTATGTTCAACCGAAGGCAACATCAAGCAGCATCATTACCGCAAAGCCAACCATGGCGCCCGTGGTGGCTAAATCAGTATTGCCGTAGCGCTGAGCTTCCGGGACTACCTCCTCGATCACAACGAATATCATAGCGCCTGCGGCAAAAGCCAGAGCATATGGCAGGATAGGTTGGGCAATGATAACCGCAGCAGCACCGATAACACCAGCGATAGGCTCAACAATTGCCGATAGTTGCCCATACCAGAAACTCTTCCGACGAGACATACCTTCACGGCGTAGGGGCGTAGAGACCGCCAGCCCCTCCGGGAAGTTTTGAATGCCGATCCCGATTGCCAGGGCAATAGCTGCTCCGAAAGATGCCGAAGGTAAGCCAGCGGCAACAGCCCCAAAAGCTACCCCAACAGCAAGACCTTCCGGGATGTTGTGCAGCGTTATAGCAAGGACGAGTAGCCTGCTCCGATGCCAGTTGGTCTTCACTCCCTCAGCCTCCTCAATAGGCAAGCCAGGATGTAAATGGGGTAGGATTTTATCAATACCTCGCAGGAAGATTCCGCCACTCAAGAAACCCACAACAGCCGGTACCCACGCGGGGATATCCTTACCTTCCGACATTTCGATGGCTGGGGCCAGCAGCGACCAGTAACTGGCGGCGATCATGACGCCGCCAGCAAAACCAAGCATAGCATCAAGTACCCTTCGACTTATGTCCCTGGCCATAAATACGGCTGCTGCTCCTAACGCAGTCATTGCCCAGGTAAAGCACGTCGCCAGGAGTGCCTGTATGACTGGATGGAAGTTTTGAAAGAAATAAATCATCGTCTCCGACCAATTCAATCAGGCTGCTCATGGTTTTGGGAGGGCCCAAACTTATGTTAGCCCTCCCAAATAATATTTTATCATATTGTTACCTTAGAAACTTGGACACAAACGGAGACGTATCGCCACGACGCAGGAAGTGACCGGATGGACCCTCGCCCAGGAACTCCGAGAACCACGATTCGTGCTCTATTTCCTCGTTGAGAATCGACTGTGCTAAATCATAGGTACGATGATCCTTGCCCGCAGTGAGGTTACAGATGTTGGTATATCCTCGAACAGCGCATCTCTCTGCTTCTACCAATACCGTCAACATTGCCTTAATGTCGGTCGGGTCCCTGGGTAAGCTGGCAGGCGGACACGCAGAGCAGTTATGAAACTCCACCATGCTCTCGGGTAGTTTGCCGCCAAGCTCATAGATGCGAGGGACCAGAGCCTCGAAATGGTTTCGATCTTCGATGCGTGCTGTTTCTGCGATCTCCTTTATAGTCTCGCCCTCGAGTCCGATCAGGTTTACTCGCAGAATTGTGTAGTAGTAGTAAGTGGTTAGTTCAGCGGCTGCATTGTTGACCAGCAGCTTCAGCAGTTCGTCAATATTGACCCCTGCTCTTTCCACCATCTCCCGTGCTACCTTAGCCATAATTTTCCTCCTTTCCTGATTAATTTTCTTATCTTCAGTTTACCATATCTTACACTTCTCACTCTCACATATGCATCACCTCCATAAGACAGACGAAAGTAGATCCACCGGGGAAATACCGGTATGCTTACACCGCCCAGGAACTCGGGGGCTGGGCCAATCGGATAAAGGAGGTACCCCATCAGGCAAACCTGGTCTTTGCTATCTTCAATAACTGTTACCAGAATTATGCCGTCACAAATGCGGACATGATGAAGGGCTTATTGCGTTGAGTCTGTCCGCCAGTCTATCAATTCGCCAATCCGGCTGTGTTTTCTCTTTATGGTCATGATCAGTCGATCGTAGTGGCGAATGCGAAAAATGCTGTGGATAATGAGATAGCCACCCAGAAGCGCTAAAACCGCTGATAGCACCAACAGCGGCAGAAGAAAGGGCATCACTCGAACTACATCGTAGTACTTTGAGGTAGCGACTAATAGCCCCAGGACTGAGAGCGGCAGGGCGAAGACCGCTATCCCGGTGCGCATTGCCGAGAGCGCAGTTCTTTTTTCGGCCAGAATAAGCTGCGCCTCATTAACAATCATTGTGTCAAGGGGTCCTTTTTCCCCTCTCCACGATTCATCTTCCGATTCATCTACTGACCGCATCGCTCCGAGCTCCATCTTCTTCCATTTTGATTATCTTCCGACCTTTTTCAAGCGTGCCCGGCTTTAAAAAAAGATCACACTCCCGGAGAAGGCCGTACCTATGATTTCTATTCCCACCAGTATTCGATTAACAGAGCCTGCAACTCCGCCTCCGTAATGGACCCACTCGAGGATCTCATGAAACAACTCCTCTCCCCGTTCATCAGAACCTGGCACGCCCGGTACCACCTGTTCCTTAAGATAGTTACGCGCTTAGAGAAAATCGTCTCAAGATCGCCGCCCCTTTTTAATATTTTCATTTCTTTCTTAGGCGGTGTCCAGTTAAAAGAAGGCAGTCTTCGAGAGGCTAAGCTTTTTCCTTTATCCTGGCCGCCAGATTGTGGGCCCTTACATGCACCTCCTCGGCTATAATGGCTGAAAATGTTTTCCACGGATCTTCGGATGCCTCAACCATATCATGGACTCGGTGATACAAAGGATTCCTCTCCGCGCCGGCATGTGTGGCTTCTGCGACCGAGACTGAATATTTAGCCGGGTCCGGATCCTCGTTATACATTCGAAGCGAAACGGCATTCAGATCCTCATCGATCAGGACTGCTGCACCGCCACGGACTGGTCGTGGCCCCACACTTTCAACCACCCATCCACCCGTGTTGTAGACACTTACCCATTCCGGATATCCCTTGAAATTCTTATCCTCCTGAAATGGCTTGTGAGTATGACCGAAAACAAAGGTCACGTCATAGGGCATGTTCCCTCTGCGTTCCAAGAGAATCTGCTCCCGGAGCGGACCTTCCACATAGGCCCAAAGCCCCTTTTCAGCCTCCGGGCTAAAGGGACTCTCTATCCTCGCCCTCTCTCTGCTCATAAGCTTGTCCACCAGACCACTAAATGCCCATTTCAGAAATCCGGATTCCATGGCATCACCCCACCCTGGCAGGTCGTACTTCTTAGAGAGATTCTCGGCTAGGGTATAAAGAAGCCTTTTGCACTGTTCCCGATCCTGCATTTTCTCATAAATTCGTTCCAGATCCTGGCCGACGTCTCCGCAACGTCCCATCGCTGACCAGAAAAAGTCAATCCAGGCGAAGTTTTCAGCCTCTATATCCCAGACCTGCCTTGGCGGTTGGCGATGGGGAAAAATCAGGCTCCTGAGGTTACTCATCAACTGGTAGAGCGGTTCCGTGAAATGCCCGTGATGAAAAAGGACGCACCTCTGGAACTCCTCTCTAAAAAGACCGAAGTTTGGATACACCGTGGACACGATCAGATTGTTCAAGTTTGGAAATCTTTGCACCAGTTTAGTTAAGAAATAGGCAGGTACTGGATTTGTAGCGTCTTCTACAAACATGCTTGTCGTATGCCAGGGAATGTCCAGATGCCTGCCTGCATCGATGTCCTTGATGCAGTTCACATACTGTGTTTCGCGGGCCACTTCCCAGAGGCGATGATCGTGATTCCCGGGCATGTAAATAATCCCTTCAAAAAGTTCTCTTTCGGGCGCCATGATCAATTCTATAAAGCGTTCGAAGGCCATGGCCGCCTGATTGGTGGTGGCCAGGGCCAGCTCAAGGATATCCCCGTTTAGGATCAATGTTGGCCTTTTCTCGCTTTCGTTTTGCGAGATGACATGTCTCAAACACTCTACCAGTTGCCTCATAACCGGGCTCGGCTCCATGGGGTCGATATCGGTACTACCTCTTTTCAGATTGGTCAGGAGGCTGTCCTCCTCCCCCAGGTGCATATCCGACAAGCAGACATAGCGAATATCGCGCACGACACTTACCTTAGCGCCCACGCCTGCCACCTCCTGAACCCATACCACCGCCGCCAGGTCCCCTTCCTCCACCTCGTTCTGGCGGGACATCCGGCAGAGTAATGCCCCTTTCCGTCGCACGCTCCCGCATCCTCTCGTGGTGTTTCCGACGGTAAGCTTCACGCTCTTTTTCCGTTTTAAAACTGCGCATCTTTGCGCGGTGCTCGGCGCGTTCCTCGGGTGTCATGAGTTCCCAGCCATATACTTGTTCTTGTTCTCTTATCTGCTCTTGTTGCCGCTTCTGTTCCCTCTGTTGACTTCTCTCCCGATCGGCCGCTGAAGCAGTGGCCACTGAAAGTGAAACAACACCCACTACCGCTGTCGTAATCAATATCTTTTTAAACATATCAACCTCCTTTTTGACTAGTTATGGGCTGCTCCGACTGCATTTAAGCTTCGCTTACCGCAACCCCAGGTAAATTCACCTAACATTATTATATACTATGCAGAACCTACTTTTTTTCATCAATAGCTCAATATCATAAAAATCATGCAGAAGTCTCAGATAAGCTGATAATATAAAACATGGTTATGAGTTAGCTGTCATATCCGTATAACATATGGATATTACGGGATATTTAGCAGTCGATAGTCACGCAAAATGGGCCTTGGTGCCCATATAGTGACTATCAATTTTGACTAATTTTGATTAACTGTGACGCCGACTGGACACCATTTGGGCACCAGATAAATTAATTCGTTGGATTCCCAATGGAACAGACAACAAGAACAATTATTTGTTCATGGCCGAACTATATCAGGAACATAAATTGCGAATCCTCTATATGAAGCATAAAGATCAACCCACCCGGCATCGCTTGTCCATTTATTAACTGGCTTATTCATGTCGTGGCCCCACCAGGCAACGCATTGCAGTTGCACGTTTCGCCATTTCGTCTGCACCCAACAACCTCTCCATTCACTAGGATGATTATTGATAACGACGACCAGACCTCTCCTCCGCTCATAACCATTTCTTTGTGCTATATATAAATGCTTATCTGCAAACAAGAGACTGGTGTTCCCACCGGTATAATCCCTATGTACTTGACATAATTTTGCTATCCCATTGGGACTTCCATCCATTCCCAATCCATAATTGAAATAATCCCTCCAATAAACGCACGGGACTCCCTCGTGTGTCAATATGAATGCATATGCCAGCATTTTATCACTGATAATCGGTTGCGTTCGATCAGTATCATGGTTCTCGCAAAACGTAACAGAATGTGTAGGGAAATCGAAAATCAGTCCGTTACCCCAAATTGACCTCATATCGTAGTTATAGTTATTGCACATTTCTCTCAGTGTATAAAATAGCGGAAAATCGAACGCTGAAGCAGCCCAACCAACGTAATTAAGATAAGCTTTTACAAGTTCCTTGTTGCCATCCCAATATTCCACAACACCAAAGCATTTTTGCCATTCCTGAATACTCTGAACAATCCAGGAGTCAAAATACTTAACAGCATCATACCTGAAGCCATCAACACCAATTCCGTCTGTTTCATCTCTCAACCACCTTATGTAGTTCATGACTTCCAAGTAGGTATAAGGATTATCATGACACAAATCAGGCAGGTCATATCCTTCAAGATCCCCATAAAATGCCCCAGCGTCTTTGAAAGAATATTCGCACGGGTGAAAGTTAGTCCAATCTCGTAAGAATTTACCCGACTTCGGGGTGTATTTCGTTTACAATTCTTTCTTACATATTGGATTTATCTCTTTTTGATCACCAATATCACAATGGTTGAGAACAGCATCAGCCAATACCCGCATGTTATTGTCGTGAGCAACCTTGATCAGATCGTTGAGTTCATCCTTAGACCCAAACCATGTCTTGATGCCTCCCTTTTGGTCAAATTCGCCACAATCATAATAGTCATAGGGTGCATATCCCATGCTATCTATATGGCTAGACTTTGCTGCCGGTGGAATCCATATTACATTAATCCCATTACTGGCCAACTCAGGAATCTTTGACCTTACGTAGTTCCACCATTCCCCAGCCTTATTTTCAGCACCGGGACAATCCCAATAGAATGCCTGCATAACTCTCATAACAATCCCCCTATAGTCAACAAAGAAGGTAGCCAGATGCATCTACTAAACGAGCCGTACTGAAACTGCCGGCCCCATCTATGAAAAGCTTAGCGCAAGGAAGATGCCAACTTCTTAACCAACTGATTATATGCATTTTTTATTGAAGTCCCCACTATCGTCTTTCACACTGCGTCTCAATGTTTATACATTCTTTCTCCGGTTGCGATATTTACCACCATATCAGGAACTTACGATTACAAAACTTCGGAGGCTGGCTAGATTTCTTTTCATTAATTGTACGAAGGGCCAAGCTCCCTTAATAGAACAGTTTGAACTTATGACTTCCATACCCTAGACAGTAGAGAACAGATAGGAACTTGCTGTCGTTCTAGCAAAAGGTGATTTTGAATAGCTACCGGAACGTTGTTTTCTTGTTGATTTGATGAATCTTAGTGGTGAATTCAGTGGCTAAGGGGTAGAGTAGAGATCTGGTTGCTGCGGCTTTAGGCCCTGCCTGTCTGTTTCCGCCCCTTTCGTCTGGCGGTGCCTCAATAGC
>CAYSYZ010000104.1:0-8355 GCA_964435205.1 uncultured Desulfovibrionales bacterium | reverse complement strand
TGAAGTGTCGATAAAGAACTTATTGAAGTATTTCAGACTTTTTCTACAGATTCAACGACCAGCATAAATATGCTGAGTCAAATCATTTTTATTGGGATATACGAACACATCATAGTGACCGGGTTTAAAAATGTCACAGCCTGGCCCAGATAAAACAAGAAACAGGACGACAAGAAACATTGTGTATCTTATGCAAAGCTTCGTAAGGGTGATAAACATGTGCTTCTCCTCTAACCAGAAGAATGGTGTTAAGTCGGCTCTTTATTCACCTAAAGTTCCTGCCTCCATTAATCAGCATCTCTATAGATATTTTGGTTGTTGATTTCTTTATCTAAAAATTCATCCCTCCCCTTCCGGTTCAATCCACCTGAGATAAGCAAAGAGCTTTCTTGATCCCATCTCCTCCTAGTTTCAAATCCATTGATCTTCCTTGCTTTTAAACTTAGTTACTTAATTAATGACGTCCCCATCGGTTCAGATTAATTCAGCATAATTGTTTGGTTTTAAATGCTTCATTGCCATAATTAAATTTAATACATAACGGTGAATTCACCGGCCCGAAACTGCGAAGCCGTTGCGGGGCGGGTGCAATGAAATGTTAAGTTTTTTACTTTCTATATTTATTAGATTTTCCCAGTCTACCCTTCTCTCTTAACATGACAGCATCATACAAATCGGCTTTCTCTTCTTCAGTCATATTATCATAAGTGTCTATTACTCGGACAGGTGTACCAGTTCTTCGGTACTCCTGAATAGATTCTTCTAAACGGTGTTGAAACAAGACTCTGTCATTTGTTTCTTTTTGTATATTCTCAAAAGACTTTAAAAGCTCCGCGATCTCTTTTTTAGATTCATTCGACTGCTGCTTAAGACTTTTCCTATAATAGATACTGGTAATTAGCCACGAGCATAATGCTGAGCCAATAATACTCAATATGATTTCCATAATGGTACCCTTGTCTAGAGAAACTTAACAAGTTATTCTACGGTTTCTGTATATCTCCGCGAGCTGGAAGGAGCCCCCTCCGGGATCTCCACACGACAAAAACCTCTCAGCCATTCATATCTCAGCATTTAGCTTTCAGCATTTAGCTTTCACGCTTCCTCGCTTAGCGCAACATATTTATATTCCATTTAAAATATCCTTGACAAGCTTTTTCTAAACGTTTAGTTCCTTTCTGTATATCACGCTACTTGTAATGTTATCAGGGCCGGAAAACGGGGACAATCCTATATCCTCTTGTCAAGAAGAAACTGGCCCTGTAAAGAAAAAAGAACAATTTTCAGCTATATGAAAAACTGGCTTGATTTTTTGGGCGTGCTTACCCCTGGCTCCTTTCAAGGCTTTTTCGGTTTTAAATCGACGAGTTTCTCACCAAAAGCGAACTTTGTACCTGACGTTACGTTATACGACATCCCACACGGAGGGTCGTGAATTTTCGCTGCCAATACTGCCTGGATGTTAAGGTACCTGACGGGGTGAGCATTGGTGACGCTACACTGGATGACGTAGAAAAGAAAATATCTGCCCTGAATAAACAACTGGCGCCTTACGATTCCATGTATGGGGAGCGTTACTTTTCAGATATCAGCTTTGCTATAACCGGCCTCGTTATCGGTTACGAGAGGGCATTAATTGAAAAGGTAAATGTAGTCAGGGAGGCCATCTGTGGCGGCGAAAGACCAAGGCTGAAGGCCTTGTTGGACGAGATGGTTCAGAATTCAATCATATAGAAATAATCAGTTTTCGATTAGTTTCGGATGCTTAGAATTCGGAGACATCTGAAGAAACGGAGAATCTTCATGGAGAGTTAGTACGTTCGCCATGACATTTAGTGAACCCAGTGCATAGGATTGGAACACCTTGTCAGGTAATGCCCCACTTCTGATTCCTAACCCGTTTGATGTACGAGAGCTGGATATGATCCGGGCGGGGTAAAGATATAAAGATTTTCGGGAGAGATAAAGGTTTTTGTCGAGAAGCAGGGCCTCACAAATAAAGTCATCCATCTTTGTATAGGTACAGCAGTGTTTCCGGCGGCATCTGCATGCGGATTTGACAAAATCGTGATATTCTTTTCTGCTAACGCAGCAATCGGCCAGCCATTCCCAGTAAAGGTGCTGTATTCTGTCTGGCAGCGTATAGGTCGCCAGATCAGGGACAAAGCATCCGTGAGCGACGGTATCTGCAGCCAGGTGGGCTAGAAAGCCAGCCGCAAAGGCATGCTCCTCCGCGGTCTCTGTCCTGCTCCAGATCAGCATGCCTGTTTCCCAATTGTGATATTTCCCGCCGTTAACCCTGTACCCTTTTCCCACGAAGAAGTCGGCCGTTAGTGACCCGTAAAGAAAGTGCTCGTAATGCCTCTTTAAAAGAGAGATGAGGGGTGGAACGACTACGGCAGCTCCGGCTAATAGTGTATTTCCAAGGTAGAGGTGGGTCATGGGACCCCAGGCCAGGGCCGGACCGGGGCAGAGGAATAGAAACAGCAAAAGGAAATAAACTATATTCGCTACATAATTTTTCATATCCCGAACCAGGTGCTCTACCAGGCTGAGCCACGTCCCGACACATGACACCGATTTTTTATACTACTTTGCTCCCTTATTTGCAAGGGCTCTTTGATTTTTATATCCTTTCATGTTCAGGCCGACATGGGTAAATCCGATCCGGTTTAAGTGCCCCGTAATGTGATCAGTTCGATCCTGCTCCATGAAGAGGCTAATTTTTCCCGCTTCAATCTCAATACGGGCCGTGTCGCCATAAGAACGTACTCGAACCGGGCAATAACCGAGGCTTTTTAGGTAAAGTTCGGCCTTTTTTACCCGTTCCACGGCCTCAGCCGTGATTGGCTGGCCGTAAGGAAAACGTGTGGCCAGACAGGGTGAAGAGGGTTTATTCCAGGAGGCCAATCCCAGTTGTTGACTTAAGGCCCGTATTTCGTCCTTGGTGAGATTGACCTCACTCAGCGGACTGCGAACGGAGAGTTCGGCCGCAGCTTTGATGCCGGGACGGAAATCTTGCAGGTCGTCAGCGTTCGTTCCATCAATGAGATTTATTAGATTCAATTCCCTGGTTTTATTCAGGAATATGCGATACAGGGCCTTTTTGCAATGGTAACAGCGTTCGGGCGGATTTTCTGCAAAATGTGGGACTTCAAGCGGCGCAAAATCGATAAGGTGATGTGGGGTGCGGGTTTCCCGGGCGATCATTTTTGCGTCTTGGATGTCATCTTCAAATACGAATGCGGATGCTGCGGTGAGTGCACATATGCGACCAGGGATAACCTCAGCGGCAATCCTGAGTAAAAAGGTGCTATCGACGCCACCGGAGAGGGCAATAGCTGCGCTCCCCATTTTACGCAGGAGATTTTGCAGGGATTTTAGCTTGCTATCCATGCGCGTGGGGGATTTGGGTCTGGGGCTCTCCGAGCCGGAATTTGCCTTCCAGTATCCATCTCTTGAGTGTCTCGGCGATCTCCTTGGCCCGGACATAGCTGGAGAGGGGAGCGGTGGGCACTTCCTTCCCGCTTACGGTGATAGAGCCGCTCTTGAGCTGGGCATAAGTCACCTCGGCGTGGGCTTTTGGGATGCCATTCGGGTAGTCATAGCCGTAGTCCACGACCTGAGTGAAGATTTCCTCATCGGAAACAGCAGTATTTGCGGCCATTTCCTCGTTTAGTATGGGAATTGGGATACCGATACCAACGGCCAGGGAACATCCATAACCCTGAAGGCTGACTCCAACCAGCCAGCGCGGGCTCATTTCTGTTAAGTTGCCCATGACCATGAGCGTTCCGGAAGGTCTTTTTGGAATGCCGCCAGGAGTGCGCGGTGCATCCGGGTTGTGCTGTGTCCCGGGACCAATGATATATCCTTGCGCTCCACCCAGGAATATCCTGGTTCCAAGACCTATGGTCTTATAGTATGGGTCATTCATGAGTGGACTTAGCTGGCCGGATGTGCAGTAATTAGCGTTTCCGGCCCGCGGACGTAACGTCCCCATGTAGGTATAGATAGTGCGGTTAGTGAGGTTGATGGCACAATTGTAGTTTTGATAGCAGTTTCGCGGATTGACGAGGATGGCGTTGGGCAGATCCTGTAGCGTGATTTCTTTCTCTACGCCTTTGGAGGGATAACAGTCCGTGCCATAAGCCTGCGCCCGGAGGCGGACTTTCTTGCCGGCGACCAGATCCTGGATTACATGGCCGCCTCCGTACTTGAATTCACCCGGGTAGACCTTATTCAAAGGATCATCTTCGGCCGGCTCGGTGGCGCCGAGGTAAATGTCTACAGCCGCCAGGCCGGCATATGCCGGTACACCATTGAGCCAGACCTTGGAGGCCTTTAGGGTCGGAACGCCTTGGCCGAAGTTGAGAAAAGCACCAGAAGAGCACATGGGTGAAAATGTCCCGGTAGTCACGACATCAACTTTTTTTGCGGCGGCTAGGGGACCTTTTTTTCTCACGACCGATATCATCTCTTCCGCTGTTACAACCACGGCTTTGCCTTGTTTTATCTTGGCATTTATCAGCTGTATGGTTTTGTTTACCTGGTAATTGCTCATATTAAATCCTTAGATAGATGTATCGCCATTTCTATAACGCATGGAAATTAGTAAGCTTTTAATGACAGTTGATTTGTACCCGCCCTTTGCGTTATTCGTTATACGTTATTCGAATAACAATTAACGATTAACAATAACAATTATGCCCATCATTCCATTTTTCCAATATTCCAATTAGGGCGAAGCCCCTAAGTTCGAATCCCGGCTACCTGGCCTGGCTTTTTCAATAAGTTCCTCAATAACCGAGGGGTCAGCCAGGGTGCTTACGTCGCCTAATTGGTCAAACTTGCCCTGAGCGATATTTTTCAGGATGCGGCGCATGATTTTTCCGCTGCGGGTCTTAGGCAGTGCATCGACGAATACTATCCTTTCCGGCGTGGCTAGGGGGCCGATCTTTTCACGTACATGTCTTGCCAGCTCGTTTTGCAAATTCTCAGCCCCGGTTATTCCTTTATTCAGGATGACAAAGGCATGGATAGCCTGCCCTTTTATCTCATGCGGGCAACCTACTACTGCCGCTTCTGCGACGTCGGGGTGAGAGACTAAAGCGCTTTCGATTTCGGCAGTCCCCAGTCTATGGCCGGAGACATTAATGACATCGTCGATACGGCCGGTAAGCCAGAAATATCCGTCTTCGTCCCGCTTCGCGCCATCACCGGCGAAATATATGCCAGGGAACTGGGAAAAATACGTTTCTTTGAATCGTTCCGGGTTGCCGTAGACTGTACGCATCATGCCGGGCCAGGGTTTTCGGACCACGAGAAAGCCGTCTTTATTTGCCGGACATTCTTGACCATTTGTATCAATGACTGCTGCATCCACACCGAAAAAGGGGAGTACCGCTGAGCCAGGCTTAAGGGGCGTAGCGCCCGGGAGCGGGGAAATCATGGTGCCGCCGGTTTCGGTTTGCCACCAGGTGTCGACTACCGGACATCGGTCCTTGCCAATGACCCGATGGTACCATAGCCAGGTCTCGGGATGAATGACTTCGCCTACAGTGCCCAGGAGACGAAGACTGCTTAGATCATGTTTATCCGGCCATGATTCGCCCTCCCTGGCCAGTGCCCTGATAACGGTAGGTGCGGTGTAGAAAATAGTCACTTTATATTTTTCTACAATCTCCCATAGACGATCTGGTGCCGGATAGAAAGGCGTTCCCTCAAACAAAACGCTTGTTGCTCCGGCTGCTAAAGGGCCGTAGACGACATAGCTGTGGCCGGTGATCCATCCAATATCCGCCGTACACCAGAAGGTATCTTCCTCATGGATATCGAAGATCCATTTTAAGGTTTCAAGCGCATAGAGGAGGTAACCGCCCGTGGTGTGCAGCACCCCTTTCGGTGCACCCGTGCTGCCCGATGTATAGAGAATGAAGAGTGGATCCTCCGCATCCATTATCTCCGGTTCGCATACCGGAGAGATATCCGGTGCGGTCATCTCGTCATTCCATAGGGTATCCCGTCCCGGAATCAGGTCTATGGGAATCCCGGTTCTCTTACAGATAATGCAGGATTCGACCCCAGGGCATCCGGCTAGTGCCATGTCGGCATTCTTTTTCAAATCTATTAGCTTTTCTCCGCGGAAGGAGCCGTCTGCAGTGATGAGCATCCTGGCACCTTCGTCAATAATACGGTTGCGAAGAGATTCTGCACTGAATCCGGCAAAGATGACGGTGTGAATGGCACCGATACGGCTTGCAGCGAGCATGCTTATAGGCAGTTCTGGTATCATTGGCAGGTAGATGGCAATACGGTCGCCTTTCTTGATGCCTTTCTTTTTCAAGACATTGGCAAACCTACATACGAGATAATGGAGGTGTTGATAGGTAAATGTCTGTTGTCGGCCTCGTTCTCCTTCGTAGATAAGGGCAGCTTTGTTTTTGCGGAATGAGTTCAGGTGGCGATCCAGGCAGTTATAGGAGGCATTCAGCTTACCACCAAGAAACCACTTTATTCTGGGTTCTTTGAAGTCGGCGTCGAGGACCTTATCCCACTTCCTGAACCAGTTAAGATCTTCCGCCATCTGGCTCCAGAACCCTTCCGGGTCGCTCATGGAGCGCTCGTACATTTTTCTGTAGCTTTCGATACTTTTCAAATGGGCCTTCTGTTTGAATTCAACAGGAGGGTCAAAAATGGTTTCTCGTCCCATGACCGAGCCGGTCGCCTCGTTCGTTCTTTTAATTCAGTCCCGGTTAGTTCATGACTGATAGGATCTTATAACCTTGTTTGCGTAACGATTTTATGATGGGTTGAAGATCGCATTTTTCCAAACGGATATAGTGTACTCTTTTTCCGGGAGACTGATGTGCTATCCCCATGCTTATGATTTCACTGTTATGCTCTTTGATTATCTGAGATATTTCCTGTATGGAGCCCTCTTTGTCTCTTAATTCAAGGTCGATGCGTGAGCTGGCTTTTAAAAGTCCCATCATTTCAACGAAAGCCGTCAGGATATCGGTGACGGTGATTATGCCCACCAGCTTTTTCTTGTCAACGACAGGTAGGCAGCCAATCCTGTGGCGATGTATCAAGCTGGCAGCCGATTCAATGTTTGCATCCGGGCCTATGACTACAGGGTTAACAGTCATCGCATCCTGAACGGCAATTTTTTCTACCATCGACAAAAAAAAGTATTGGCGCAGATTGCTTTCGGTGACCAGACCAATCATGGAATGTTTGTTATTTTCAACCACGGGTAGGTGCCGAATAGAGTGTTTTTTCATGAGATCCAACGCTTCCTGGACAGAGGCCTCTTTATTTATGATGATAACCTTTTTGATCATCCGGTTCTTGACTTTCACGGCTGCCAATTCTCCGTACAAGAGTGCATGACGTATTTGAGACAAACAATCAGAGTGTAACGATACTAACATAGAAAGCGGAGCGAAGTAAAGCCCCGGTTGTGAGTATGGTATTGAGGGCGGCCGCATGAAAGCGGCCGGGCGGGGGAATCATCACCGGGTTATTTTTTGCACTCGACATCGGTAGCCGAGGCCCTTCTATGGGTAAAGATGATTCGCTGAAACGTGGTAACATGTGTGATTAAAGCCAGAATAAAAATGGCGTAGGGTAAGAGATTAAAGATTCCACCAGCAGAGAGCATGATCACGCGTTCCGGTCTTTCCGCCATACCAACCGAGCAGCGCGGAATGATCAGCTCTGCCCTGGCCCGGGCGTAAGGGACTAGCGCCGTCCCGGACAGGGCAATTAATGTCAAGACTAGTAGCATTTCTTGGCCGCTACTTCCATAGTAGTAGGCAATGCTGCCAAGGACCCCCAGGTCGACGTAGCGATCTAATACTGAATCCAGAAACCCACCAAAGGGTGTGACTTTACCTTGTGTTCTGGCCAGGGTCCCGTCAAGCAGGTCGAAAAAGCCGGAGAGGAGCAGTGCCAAGCCGCCCCAGAGGTTTAGGCCGAGAGCAAAGAGGACCATGGCCGGTATTGCCGCCGCCACTCCGGTTATGGATAAGGCGTTAGGGCTGATTCCCAGGCGGGAGGCAAGAGATGCAAAACTACCTAGCAGCGGGTCAAGCTTATGGGCGAAGTTATGGTTGAGCATGGAATGTCAATGCAATACAAAAACTGTCCTTTTACAAGGTGCGAGTAGCAATTCAATGATCGGTAAGGACCGGTTTCGACTGTGCTTCACAGGTTAGCCAAATAAAGCTAAAAGTCAACAATGATGGTCTCGTAAAAAAAGTCCAAAAACCGCTTTTAACGTCATTCCGGCCCGCCTGCGGCGGATAAACTCCAGCCGGAATCCAGTAAATTCAATATGTTCTGGATGCC
>CAYSYZ010000103.1:0-8431 GCA_964435205.1 uncultured Desulfovibrionales bacterium | reverse complement strand
ACGATATGTACTCGGCCATTGATCTGGTCATGGATAAAATAGAAAAGCAGGTCAAGAGGCACAGGGAAAAAGTAAAGGAAAAGAAATCCGTGCCTAATATCAAGTCTCGACCGGTGGGAATAAATATCTTAAGCTATGAGCGTTCTGAAGGCGAGAATGCGCCAAGAATCGTGAAGAGCGAGAGATATCTTGCCAAGCCCATGTATCTGGACGAGGCGGTGATGCAGATTGACGCTTTGGATAACGAATTTCTTGTTTTTACTAACGCCGAGTCGGAAACTATTAATGTCCTGTATAAACGCAGAGATGGAAACTACGGCCTAATTGAGCCAGATATAAAATAATGGGCAGGATTAGCTAGGATTGACGATGCAACTAGGTGACCTAATATCTTTAGACTATGTAATAAGTAATCTTAAAGCGGTTTCTAAGCGAGACGCTCTTGCAGAATTGACAGAGATTTTGGCCCGTAAAAATGAGTCTTTGGATAAGGAGTTTGTCCTTTCAGTTCTGCTAGAAAGGGAAAAAATGGGCAGCACTGGAATCGGCGACGGAGTAGCCATTCCCCACGGCAAGTTGAAGAACCTTGACCGGGTTATCATCTCATTTGCTAGAAGCGTCTCCGGTGTGCCTTTTGACTCTGTAGATGGGAAGCCCGTACACCTCCTCTTTTTGCTTCTCGCGCCGCAGGAGTCAGCCGGTCTCTACTTGCGGATACTGGCCAAGCTGTCACGTTTCTTAAAGAGCCCGGTTTCCAGAGAAAAACTGCTACAGGCACAGTCTGCGCAGGAAATAACCGATATCATCCGGAGCGAAAGCGAGGAAATTTGATCGGATCCTCGCTGTAGTGCGTATGACAAATCAAGTTCAAGTCATTATAATCACAGGACTTTCTGGATCAGGCAAAAGTACTGCCCTGCGTGCTTTCGAGGATCTCGGGTATTACTGTGTGGACAACCTGCCAGTTCTGCTACTTCCGCAATTCCTCCATATTCAGAAACCCAGCCTGGCGGAGCCTGCTCGGGTGGCACTGGTGATGGATGTGCGGGAGGAAAGTTTTATAAAGAAATACGCCGATATCTTTGCCGAGATACGAAAAGAAGGCTTTAAACTAGAGATACTTTTTCTCGAGTCTTCGGACGACGCGCTTATAAGAAGATTCAGTCAGACTAGGCGGCACCATCCCTTGATTTTGTCGCAGGCAGTAACCGTTATGGATGGAATTGCCCTGGAACGAAAGCAGTTAGCCCCCGTAAAAGAAGAGGCTGATCGGGTCTTGGATACGAGTTTTTACAATGTCCATCAACTCCGCGGGACTATCGGTCGTTTGTACGGTCATCAGGTCGATCTCAATCGTTTGATTGTTCATCTCCTTTCCTTCGGTTTTAAATACGGCGTCCCGGGTGAAGCTGACATGGTGCTCGATGTCCGCTTTCTGCCTAACCCGTTTTTCGAACCGGGCCTGAGGGAGCTTGACGGAACAGTCCCGCAGGCAAGGGATTACGTCCTGAAAGACGATACCACGCAAACTTTTTTAGCCAAGATTTCAGAGTTGCTTTTTTTTCTTATTCCTCTCTTTAAAAAAGAGGGTAAAACGCACCTTACTATAGCTACCGGCTGTACGGGTGGTAGACATCGCTCGGTGACGATTACAGAAGAACTAAAGAGTATCCTTAGGCAGGGCGACGATGAGGTAATAGTCAACCATAGAGATGTTCAACTTGGTTGATTTTATGAGAGGTGAATGTGGTTGGCGTAGTAATTGTTACACATGGTAACCTGGGAAGGGAATTAATCAAAGTATCTGAGTTTATTGCTGGCCAGATGGAGCGTGTCGTATCGGTGTCCATAGAGCCGACACAGGATGTAAGTGTCTTGCGCAAGGAAATACAAAAGGCTATCAAAAAAATGGACACTGGTAACGGGGTTCTCATTTTGACGGACATGTTCGGAGGGACGCCCTCCAACATCAGTCTTTCCTTCCTGGAAGAAGGGAAAATTGATGTGGTGACCGGCGTTAATCTGCCCATGTTGATTAGTTTAACCCATTCTCGTGAAAAGCTGACCCTGGCCAAGCTAGCAGAACAGGCTAAATCCTATGGCTCCAAGGGCATTTCTCAGGCCAGCGAAGTACTTAAGAAATGACTTTGTGCGATGGGTCGGGTCCTTGCCAGGCTGAATCTAGAACCTCAACGTCTTTTAGAGCCAGCTAATGATGGGCCAAGACAGTCCTCGGAAGACCTTGTTTAAGATCGTCCGAATGACTGAAAGTGACCTATCCCAGGTTATGCTCATTGAAAAGGCATCATTTCCTGTTCCCTGGACGGAGCAAGGTTTTCGCGGTGAGTTCTGTCCTTTTTCGTACCTATATGCGGCAAAAGCTAAAGATATTCCTGGATCTCCGGTCTTAGGATATGTTTGTTTCTGGATAATATTGGATGAATTGCATTTACTAAACCTTGCCGTTCATCCTGTCCATCGGCGGCAGGGAATTGGTGGAAGACTTCTCTCCTTTGCGCTAAAGACCGGAAAGTCCAAGGGGGCGAGATTTGCTATTCTGGAGGTAAGACCATCCAATTTAGCAGCTATGAGTCTCTATCGAAAAGCCGGGTTTGTTACTGTGGGCAGAAGGCCAGGCTATTATTCAGAGAGTAATGAAGATGCGATTATTATGGAGTACGATTTCTTAAAGGCGGAATCTGAAACGGAAGATACATGTTGACTTAAACAACCTAAGTTTTCTAAAATTTTTAACATATAATCAAAATCCAAAAGGTCGCAGCAGGGCGGCGCTACCGCCTGGTAACGGATTCCTTAATAATCACCACGTTGAAGTCCAAAAAGGGGGGAGGTTATGTCCATTAAAGTAGCTATTAACGGATTTGGGAGGATAGGCCGTTTCTTGTTACGGGTTATTGCTCAAAGAGAAAATAAGGAAATAGAGGTTGTGGCTATAAACAGCAGGGCTGATTCTTCAGTTCTGGCTCATCTGCTAAGATATGATTCGGTACATGGTTCGTTTGGTGGCACTGTGGATGCGAAGGCCCATGCACTGGTTGTAAACGGCAGGGAGGTCGCAATCACCGGTATCACCGATGACCTGTCCCGTTTGCCCTGGCGTGATCTCGGGGTTGATATTGTGCTGGAATCTACGGGCAAGTTTAGAGACAAGGAATCAAACTTAAAACATTTACAGGCAGGAGCACGTAAGGTCATCATCGCATCGCCCGGGAAAAACGTGGATGCGACCATAGTTATGGGTGTAAATGAAGAGACATACCAGCCCGAGAACCATCACGTCGTCTCCAACGCATCGTGTACGACCAATTGCCTTGCACCTGTAGTCAAGGTGCTCCATGACGCGTTTGGGATTGAGCACGGTCTTATGAGTACAGTGCACTCCTACACAATGGATCAGCGTATCCTGGACGGTTCGCACAAAGATCTCCGTCGAGCCCGTGCTGCGGCTATGTCGATAGTACCGACAACGACGGGAGCAGCGGTGGCTGTAACGAAAGTCATTCCAGAACTCCAGGGAAAGCTGGATGGCCTGTCTATACGAGTGCCTACCCCGGACGTTTCCCTGGTGGACTTGGTTGCTGAGATGTCCAGAGAGGTCAAGAAGGAAGATATCAATGGTGTCCTCAGAGAGGCGGCACATGGTAGGCTGAAAGGGATTTTGTCTTACACTACTGAACCCTTAGTTTCTGTAGACTATGCCAGTAGTCCCTATTCCGCTATAGTGGATGGCCCTTTAACCAATGTCATTGGCGGGCGAATGGCCAAAGTCATTGCCTGGTATGATAATGAAAGTGGCTTTTCGCAGCGCATGGTCGACCTGGTCCTTTACATGGGGCAGTATCTCAAGTAATATCTCCCGGTCTGGGTAAGAATTCTCGTCTTTGCCCCTTTTAACTGGGAGACCGTCGACTGGAACGATCTTTCGCTAGCTACGTGATTGGGCTGAAAGATTGTGGTGACTATTACAAGTTAAAAGGAGGTTCGGGTTGAAGTACATAAACGAGACAGATATTAGAGAAAAACGTCTTTTAATTCGTGTTGATTTCAACGTCCCTTTGGATGAGCATGGCAACATCAAGGACGATATTCGCATTCGAAGCGTGTTACCGACCATCAATTATGCCTTGGATGAACACGCAAAGGTCATTCTCGCTTCCCACATGGATCGCCCGGGGGGCAAGGTGATGGATAGGTATCGACTTATTCCTGTCGCCAAGCGGCTTTCCAGGCTACTACATAAGGACGTCATCATGGCATCGGATTGTGTAGGCGAAGAGGTGAAGGCCCTTATTGCCGATATGCAGCCCGGAGACATAGTACTTCTTGAGAATTTGCGGTTTCACGCGGGCGAGCAGAAAAACGACCCCGAGTTCGCCAAACAGCTGGCTGAATTGGCAGACATTTACGTAGACGACGCTTTTGCCGTCGCCCATCGCGCCCATGCCTCGGTGGTTGGTGTAACTAACTATTTTAAGGAATGTGTTGCCGGATTTCTCATGAAAACAGAAATGGACTATTTTCACCGTTCAATGGAGGACCCGGCCAGGCCACTGGTAGCGGTTATTGGGGGAGCGAAGGTATCCAGCAAGCTGTCAGCCCTGGAAAACCTGCTGTATAAAGTGGATAAGATGGTTATCGGCGGGGCCATGGCCAATACGTTCCTGAAAAGTTTTAACTGGGACGTAGGTAAAACAAAGGTAGAGGACAGCTTACTGGCCACGGCCAAGCGTCTGATCCAGCTGGCCAGGGAAAAGGGCGTCAAGCTTTACCTACCCGTGGACTGTGTGGTGGCGGACCACGTTGATGCCAAGGCGGAGACGAAAATCACAACTGTACAGGAAATACCGTCCGAATGGTATGTAATGGATATCGGGCCAGCGACCGTGACCCTGTTTTCTGAGGCTTTGCAGAGTGCCAAAACCATAATCTGGAATGGACCCATGGGGGCCTTTGAAATGGATGCCTTCAGCCGGGGGACCATGGCTATAGTACGGGCCATCGCCAGTTCATATGCCATGACCATTGTGGGCGGTGGTGATACCGACGTAGCTGTGCATAGGGCGGGCGAAACGAACAATATTTCTTACATATCTACAGGTGGTGGTGCTTTTCTTGAGCTGCTGGAAGGGAAGAAGCTGCCGGGAATCGAAGCCTTGGAGCGTTTCAACCGAAACATGGAGGACTGATAAAGATGCACCGAAAACCTATCGTGGCCGGCAACTGGAAGATGTACAAAACAATCCCGCAGGCAGTTGCCCTGGCCAGCAAGTTAAGCTCGGAGGCTTCCGGAATTTCGGATCGAGAAGTAGTTGTCGCTCCGCCCTTTACAGCGCTTATGGCCGTGGCCAAGGCGATCGAGGGGAGTGGGATCGCCCTTTCCGCTCAGAACGCCTGCTGGGAGAACGAAGGCGCCTACACCGGAGAGATCTCTCCCCTGATGTTAAAGGATATTGGCTGCCAGTATGTGATCATGGGACATTCAGAACGCCGTCATACCTTCGGGGAGACGGATGACATGATTTCCCAAAAAATCAGGGCAATCTTGAACGCTAGCCTTAAGCCGATTTTCTGTATTGGTGAAACGCTCCGGGAACGAGAAGCGGAGCAAACTTTTGCTGTCCTTGAAAGGCAGGTCAAGAAGGGGCTTGAACTGGTTCAGGACGTAGACATGGACAAAGTGGTCATTGCTTACGAACCGGTATGGGCCATTGGCACGGGAAAAACAGCAACCAATGAACAGGCACAGGAGACTCATTCGTTTGTCCGTGGCCTGATACAGCGGGTGTTTGAGAAAAATATTGCGTCGGAACTGAGAATATTGTATGGTGGCAGCGTAAAAGCAGATAATGTGGATGGCCTCATGGCCCAGCCCGATATCGATGGGGTACTGGTTGGAGGAGCTTCTTTAGAGGCCGAATCTTTCTTACGTATCGTTAAGTTCAAGCGTTAAAATGCAAAAATGCATACATTTGTTATCATACTACATATTTTGGTCTGTGTGTTCCTGATTGCTATAGTGCTGCTCCAGACCGGCAAAGGTGCAGACATTGGAGCTGTTTTTGGTGGGTCAAGCCAGACGCTTTTTGGAAGCGCCGGTCCGGGTACGTTTCTCAGCAAGCTTACGGCGGTAGTGGCGATTGTTTTTATGGTGACTTCCTTGGCGCTGGCCTATCTGAGCAGTCGTCGAGAGACAGCCTCAGTCATGAAAGGTCTAGGGTCGGTACCTGCGTCTCAGGCCCCGGCTGCCCCAGCCCCATTGCAGAAATAGTCAGTTTTTCCTGAGTCGCCATCAAAGTCAATGGCCGGGTAAGTCCGTAGGCCAGCAATTGCTTGTGCCTGGAGGTTAGTTTTAGAATTTGCCGAAGTGGTGGAACTTGGTAGACACGCCATCTTGAGGGGGTGGTAGGCCACGCCTGTGCGGGTTCGAGTCCCGCCTTCGGCACCATAGCTTAATAAGGGCGTAATCCCGGTGGGTTACGCCCTTCGTTATTTTCCCGGGTGACCATAGGGTGCCCTTTCATCAAGCTGATTGTGACTGCCTCTCGATTACTACTCGGGACCAGGTGACCGTAAATATCCTCTCCAATTGAAGCTTCTTAGTGATGGCTCTAACCGGATTTGCGGATATCCGTTCCTCGTCAACCGCATATCCCATATCCCCACTGATCACGTCACGAATAACGCAAATTGTACTCCTGGAAAGCCCCTTCTTGTGAATTTGCAAAAATGGCCCAAAGGAGATATTGTCCAAGTTGGCCGACGCACAACGGAAGAAGCCGCCAGGAAATGGGAAAGACGATAAAGGCTTTGCCTAAGATGAGATGCTCCCTTGCCTTACTTGAATGACAGACCCCAAAAATTCCTTGCGGAAACGGGGCATATTATTCGGGTGTAAAGGGACCGTCGCTACAATCTTCCAGTAATGGCCCCGCTCACACAACAAACAAATATTCAATGCAAAACTTAAATGCTATCGGGCAAAGAGGCTACGCGGTACGTTAAGACCCTGATAAAGCTTGGAGACACCCGTGTTGTGCCAAGTTGCAGATCTTATCTGTGATGAAAGCAACCTTGGCCCACAATTTGAGATATAGTCTTGATTGCCTCTTGCTTATCTCTAGAGGAGCTTATGATTTTCATGGTCAAACTATCTACCAGATCCTTTCTCCAGATATTTGTAAAAATCGCTCTTGGTGGATAAAACCAGCCAGTCATTTTCAGAAAAAGTTGTTTTGTAGGTTTCGAGCGTTTTAAGGAATCGATAAAATTCTCTTGCCTCTGTACTTTGATTGTAGGCCTGGGCATAAATAGCAGTTGCCGCCGCATCGGCTTTACCGATAATTTCTTGAGCCGTTCGATAGGCTTCCGACTGTATTTTCTTCAATTCACGTTCCTTATCACCTAAGATTTTGGAAGCTTCTCCTTGACCCTAAGAGCGATATTTATCGGCAATGCGTTTTCGCTCGGTAATCATTCTTTCATACACTTTGCGCCGTACTTCTTCCACATAATTTATGCGTTTAAAACGCAAATCAAGAAGTTCAATTCCTAATTCTTTGGTGCGTTCAGATGCAGCAGCTAGAATTTCTTTGGTAAGCTTCTCGCGACCAGCCTTAATTGTGGGAAAAATTGCGCTTGATTTAACTTCTTCCAGTGTTATACCTTGATCTGTGGTGGGCTGACGATTGGTATTGCGAACTATCTCTACCAATTCGTGCTTGGCGATGGCATTTCTGGTTTCGCCGTCCAAGACATCATCTAAACGGGCATATGCACCGCGCTCATCACGGAGCGGGGTACCAGCCACGATAATTCTGGATAATCTCAAGACCGGGGTGGTCAAACCCGATATCTACGATCCCACGCTCCATTTTGCCTATGCTGACCTGGAACGTCATTATGGGTTTGTCGCCGATCCGGCCAAGATCCGTTCCCCAAAACTAAAAGGTAAGGTGGAAAGGGTGGTCCCGGTGGTACGTAAGCACCTCCTGGCCGGCCGTTCTTTCAAAGATATCCGTGAAGCCAACCAAAGGGCCTTATCCTGGTGTAAGGATGAGATCGGGCAAGAGATCCATGGAACTATAAAGAGAAAACCCTATCCGGTCTTCTTAGAAGAAGAAAAACCATCTTTAAAGCCTCTTCCTGATGAGCCTTTTGATCTGCCGCTCTGGAAGGAATGTAGTGTTCATCCTGACCATCATGTGGTCTTTGATCGCTCTTACTACTCCCTTCCCACTCGCTATATCGGCAAAAAGGTCTGGGTGAGGGGCACTGCAAAGCTGGTCCATATCTTCTACCAACATGAACTGATTAAGACCCATCCCCGATCCAAGCATCCGGGAAAGTGGATGACTGACGAGACCGATTATCCTCCGGAGAAATTGGCTATCTTATGGCCACTCCCATTTAC
>CAYSYZ010000102.1:3326-8449 GCA_964435205.1 uncultured Desulfovibrionales bacterium | reverse complement strand
TCAGGATTTACAGGCTATTACAGACCGTTAAGTAATCAACGTTGGGACACTATTGCTATATTATGATAAAAAAATAGTGATAGAAAAAGATGAAATTAGAATTATGAATGGTACGAATCGTGTGAATATAAAACCAGGTTTACGAGTTTTAATAGTATTAAAGAAAGACCAGCGATCCGGAAAACTAACGGAAGGTATAGTGAAAGACATTCTGACAAAATCTCCTACTCACCACCATGGTATCAAAGTCCGCTTAGAAAGTGGTGAAATTGGGCGAGTTAAAGAAATATTGAATTAAAGTATTACCGCCGGTCAGAAAGTAGGCCATTTTAGGCAGTGGAAAAGTGAGCCACCTTGGACGGTGAAAAGTAGGCCAGGACGTCTACTTCTTTTCTTTGCGTGCGCAAATTCCTTTTGCTTCATTTGATCTCTATGCTGAGAAGGATAGGGAAAACCCTCAGGCGAGGAGAGTACTTAAAAAGGTGTGGATTTCAGCCGTAGCTGAGCGGATGCTGTTTTACTCCTTGAGACTGCACAGAGGGAAGAATAGGCCGGAGCGAGATATTGCCATCTATTTCTTGTGGCACCTTGGAAATGTTTACCCATCAGGAGATCAGTCAGATGAACGGCCTGTTGCCCAAACGTTAATTTGACTCCAGTTACAGTTTGGCCTGAAATATCAAGTTCTTTGAAAAAA
The DNA here is from genome assembly GCA_964435205.1 of uncultured Desulfovibrionales bacterium. GTDB lineage: Bacteria > Desulfobacterota > QYQD01 > QYQD01 > QYQD01 > CAYSYZ01. The sequence goes on along the minus strand of CAYSYZ010000102.1, from coordinate 7,752 downwards.
TAATCTACAAGAGCAGCGTTGTCCGGAACATAGAGCATTTGTCGCTGCAATTAGAGGAGATAGCGCTTTTATAGAGGCAGTTTTTATTGCCAGGACTCTTGCTGCAATGCCTTTCTTCGGCTTAAAAACGTGCTTTATCAAGGTTTGGATGTTCTGGATTGCACAGGTTAGATATTCCTGAATTCGCATCCGCCAAAGTCCTCTCCATCGTGCCCGGTCAAAGCCGTATCGTGTGCCCCTGGCAAAGGAGCGTTCCCTCAGGTGTTGCCTGGTCTTTATGTCGCGCTTCGCTTTAGTGGAGCGGCTTTTTTCACGCATATTGTCCAGTTCATCCTGCCGCAGATGACGCTTGATCGTCCGGCCAGACTTGTTCTTCGTGCATTGTTCTCTGAGCTGGCACGTGGCGCAAACCTTCTTAGGCGCTGCATAATCCCTGCTCTGCCGGTTCATGTGCAGCGATTTCGGTTTGAGCAGGTTGCCTGCCGGACAGCAATACGTGTCTGTGCCTGGGTCATACCGAAAATGGCCTTCGGAAAATATCTCTCGTTTTGCAGTCCGCTTGACCGCCGTTTCCCGTAAATCGGGGATATGAGCCTGTATGCCCCTGTCATGGCAGGCAAGGAAATTGTCGATGGTGCCATATTTACTATCCGCGACAACGGTTTCGGCCTTGGTCCCTGTTGTTGCGCAATGTTTATCAAGCAGTGGAAGCATCAGGTGGGCTTCGTTGACATCACCCGGTGTTGCCTCGGTTGCCGTGATGATTTCGCTTTGCCCGTCAACAGTCCGATGCACCTGATAGGAAAGCTGGGGTTTCCCCCGGTTAACGATGGCCGCATCCGGGTCGGTGCTGGACATATAGCGGCTGTTCTTTTTTACATATCTCCTGGAAGAGTCCTTGCTCTCGCTTGTCTCTTCCAGGCGGGCCTCCAGCTTTTTATAGGTTTTGCGCATCTGATGCTTCAGGCTCTTGGTGTCAATGACCGAATTGTTGGATGCATCGGCATCCACCAAGCTTGAATCGGCAAATATCTTGCGGCCGTCTACGAGACCGGCTTCCACGCATTGCAGGACAATGCGCTCGAAAAAGCCTTGGAAAACCTCCACACCCCATTTCTTCCGGGCTTTGGACAATATACTGTGATTCGGTATCTCGGTATCAAGGTCATAACCAAGAAACCATAACCAGTCGATACGCTCTGGCAGGGTGTCCATCAGTTCCCGTTCGGAACGTACATTATAGAACACAAGCAAGAGCATGAGTTTCAGGATGACCGGTGGAGGTACTGAAACGTTGCCGTTGCTGCCATAGCAGTCTCTGACTTCGGAGTAAGCAAAGTCGAAGTCGATTAGCTCATTGACTTTCCTCAACGGGTGGTTTTCTCTGACGCGCTTATCGATGTTGATGCCGACATAGAATAGACTGCCTTGGGGTTGCTGCTGGACTCCCATCATGGCCGTTGACTCCCAATATCAAGATTAACGCACAGCATGATAACATCATTAAAAGCTGTGAGCACGATTATTTGGGCAACAGGCCGTGAAGATGTGACCCCGCGGAGGTTCAATCAATCAGAAAACGGATCAAGATGTGATTCAGGTCTCGTCAAAAATCATGCTGGGACAGAGCTCGGGGGCATTTCCTTTACGTTTCCCTGTCCGAATCGTTCTTGTTGCTCAAATTCTCTGGATCTTGAAGCGTGCTCATCGGTCAGTCTCTCCAGGTCATCGAAGAGGCTGTCGATTCTTTTCTTTGCGTCATAGATAGATTTGGACAGCCTTGCCATCACTTCCCAGTCCCCTTTTTGTGACGCGTCGACAAGGTCCTTTGTATCCTGCTCTACGTGCTCTTCCAGGCCAGTGATCGTGGTTTCGACCTCGGCCATTCTCCTTTGGAGTCTCCCGAGAATTCTGGATCTCGTGGCTATGAATTCAGCGCGGATACGCCGCAGATCCTTCTTGCTCGCGCCCTTGCCCGGCGCATCCCGGTTGCTGGCGCCCGCTTCCTGCTGTTCCTCGCTCCTCCACCCCACCCTTTCCAGAAAGTCCTGGTAGGTTCCTTCAAATACGCTTACCTTTCCGTCATCAAAGACAATCAGTCGCGTAGCAACGGCGTTCAGGATCGTTTCGCTGTGAGTAACGATCATCACCGCGCCGGGAAATGCCTCTATGGCTTCAAGTAAGGAATCGATCGATTCCATGTCAAGATGATTGGTGGGTTCATCCAGCAAAAGCAGGTTCGCCGGTGTAACCAGGAGATTTCCGAGCAATACCCTGCTTTTTTCACCCCCCGAAAGCACACCGATCCTCTTGAGGGCATTGTCACCTTCAAACATCATGATCCCGCATATGGTGCGGGCGACCCCGCGATTCCTGTCGGGATCAACATCCAATATTTCTTCCTCAACCGTCTTTTCCGGGTTGAGGCGATCTATGTTCATCTGGCCGAAATAGCCGAGCCTCAGTTTTGCATGACGGGTCACGGTTCCGTTCCGAGGCGATAGTTCGCCTGCCAGCAGATTCAAGAGTGTGGTCTTCCCCTTTCCGTTTTTCCCGATGATTGCAATCCTGTCGTTCTTCGCCACCGAGAAGCTCAGCCCGTCAATCAGAGGCGGGGTCTGGAGCGCAAAGGAGAAAGAGATGCCTTGGGCCTCGATAAGCCATTTCCCCGGGAAAGGCGCCGGATTGAATTCAAAATCAAGCGCCTTGAACTCAGAAAGTTCTTCGAGCCTCTCTCTCTTCTGCAATGCCCTTATCCTGGACTGAACCGCTCTCGCCCGTGTAGCCTGAGCCCTGAAACGATTTATGAAATGCTCCGCCTCCTTGCGCTTCTTCTCGTCGTTTATTCGTCTCCGTTCATGAACTTCCTCTTCCATAAGTATCTGCTGGTACAATTTCTCTGTTGGACCGGCAATTTTTCTTATTTTGCAACGGTGTATACCCATAGTATGAGTTGTCACGCGATCCATAAAGGTACGATCGTGAGTAATGAGGATCAGTTCGTTTCTCCAACCACGCAGGACCTGTGTTAGCCAGCGTATGGAGAGAATATCGAGGTAGTTGGTGGGCTCATCGAGGAGCAAGAGGTTCGGCTCGCGTACGAGGACTTTCGCGAGATTCAAACGGATCTGGAAACCTCCCGAGAGTTCCATGGGACTGCGGTGGAAGTCTTGAGGCGAGAATCCAAGACCCAGCAGGACGGTTTCTGCCTTGTACGTTTCGTCTCTTCCTTCTTCGGACGGCTTGAGACCAAGGCACGCTTCTTTCAGGACAGAGTCCTCGGTGAAACGCACGTGTTGCAACAGGTGGCCGATGGTATAGTTGCTCGGAATGCTTATCATCCCGGAGTCCAGTTGTTCCTCTCCGATAAGCATCTGGAATAGAGTGGTCTTGCCCTGCCCGTTTCTCCCCACCAGCCCCACACGTTCGCCGGGACTCATGGTGAAACTGATATCGTCAAAGACGACCTGCAGTCCGTACGCCTTGCTTACATTGCTAACCTGGAGCATTTCTTATTACGCTTGGTACCTCCCGGACAATGTTCGACAATAATCGAGGCAAGGGCGCTGTCGGAACCCGCTGCACAGGTCTTGAACAGCTTCCTCAAGGGACATTCGCACACCATGGCCTTAGCCGGTTAACATAAAAAATCAAAAGCCCCGAGTCAAGTCAAATGGATATCGAGGCCTCTGTAGACGCCGTGTGGGACGTCCCACACTTCCAACCCGTAGATGATGATAGGAGGGATGTCTATAACTTTACCCAATAGTTTATCACCCACAACGGCAAATAACAGAAGCACAAACCCTAACTGTAGAAATTTACCAGCTTCGTCCGTGCCGCAGACGTTGGTCGCTCTCCTCTCAAGCCTGGGTTTTTAGTTTGAGTTCGACGGGATGGGGATGCAGATAGTACTGTTCCTTCAGATAAGGATGATGATATTTCCGTAGGTATTGATTCAGGAGGGTTACCGGTACCAGGAGCGGAATACTACTCTGACGGTAAGAATCGATAGTCTCCTGTAATTCCTGCTTCTCAGCGGAAGAAAGCTTCTTCTTAATATGGCCCATTATGTGTCGCAGGACTGCGGTATTTTTACTGGCGGTCGCCTTCAGTCGCATGACTTCCATCAACAGTCTCTGATATTCAGCATACAACTCTTCCGGGGCCATAGCTTCTGCGGACACCAGTTTTTCCATTGCCCGGTAATGTTTTGGATCGTGGGCCAGTATGATCAGCTTGTGCTGGGCATGAAATTGGATCAGGTTGCGCCGGGTTTTTCTCTTGGCCTGGGTCCTCCGCCAGCGTCTGTACGTAAAGATGCGCTCTATGAAATTTTCGCGGCGTTCAGGGGCATGCAGGCGTTCTTCGTCTTCCACCGGAAGAAGGGGAAAATGCTCCATAAATATCCTGGCAAATGTTCCCG
>CAYSYZ010000102.1:0-3316 GCA_964435205.1 uncultured Desulfovibrionales bacterium | reverse complement strand
CTTTTTGCCCCCTGCTCATCGAAGACATCCACTCCTTCCCTGCCGCAACTGGGCGAGTTGGTTTTGAATATGAATCCCCAAAGGTCCTCTTTTTCCAGTTCAACCAAGCGCTTACGTGCCCACCGGACCATCCGTTCGGTATAATCCTGCTCAGTAGATACGGTGACCAGACGGGGGAAATTTACATTCCCCACCAGACGCAAGGCCTCCCGCGGAACCCCAAAGCCACATTCCACCTCTGGACAGACCGGCACGTACTCTACGTTCTTTCCCAGTGTATCGGTTAGAAACCGATCCCACTTATGACCGCCGTCGTAACGGACTTTGTTGCCGAGCAAACAAGAACTGATCCCCAATTTGATGGACGTCTTCATAAGAATTCCCTGCTCTTCGTCCAAGAAATTTCCAGCGATAAGACTATATCAACCGGCGGCTTCGCCAGCAACTAAAAACCAGGACGTCCATGAGCTGCACATTCTCTAAAGCTGTTTCCTACTTGACCCACAAGCGCCTTTCTTTTACACTATTTTGTGGAATTCTAAAGTAATTTTCTGTTCATGGGGGCAAAGGAAAAACATGCAGGCAATGATTCTCGAAAAGCCAGCCCCCATCGAAAACTTACCTCTGAAATTGCGCCAGATGGACAAGCCACAAGTACCGCCGGGCCACGTACGGATAAAGGTGAGCTGCTGTGCTATCTGTCGGACTGACCTGCACATTATCGAGGGTGAATTGCCCCAGCAGAAGCTGCCTATCATCCCCGGTCACCAGGTCGTAGGTGTAGTCGACATGCTCGGCGAAGGCTGCAGTCGAATCAAAAAAGGGCAACGCGTAGGCATTGCGTGGCTGCAGCACACCGACGGCACGTGCAAATGGTGTCGACGCAGTCAGGAGAACCTCTGCCCCAGCTCTCGCTACACCGGCTATCACGTAGACGGTGGGTATGCCCAGTACGCATTGGTACCCGAGGGCTTTACCTACGAAATCCCGGATGTGTTTAACGACATCGAAGCCTCGCCACTCTTGTGTGCAGGCATCATCGGCTATCGAGCGCTCAAGCGCGCTAACATTCCGGATGGGGGCAAACTCCTGTTGATCGGCTTCGGCTCCTCGGCCCATATCGTCATGCAGCTCGCTCAAGACCGTGGTTACACGACCTATGTAGTAACGCGCAGTCAGGACCACCAGCGGCTGGCCATAACTATGGGCGCAGTGTGGGTGGGAGATGACCTGTCCAGGGTGCCTGAAAAGGTGGACAGTGCTATCAGCTTCGCTCCCGTGGGCAAGGTTGTGCCCCCGGCGTTGGAAAAACTGGAAAAAGGCGGCACACTGGCGCTGGCGGGAATCTACATGACCGACATCCCCTCACTGAATTATCAAGGCCATCTCTACTATGAGCGCAACATTCATCCGGTCACCGCTAACACCCGTAGCGATGGCCGGGAGCTCCTGACCGAGGCGGCAAAAATCCCCGTAAAGACCCACACCCATAGCTACGCGCTGGCCGACGCCAACCGGGCGCTTAAGGACATGAAAGACGGTAAGATCGCTGGTACTGGAGTACTGGTAATGGAAGATTAAGACCGGACAGAGGAGGAGTTTCCATGCCTATTTACGAATTTTACTGTGAGGATTGCAATACCATCTTCAATTTTTTCTCCAGCCGCATAAACACCGAAAAACGGCCTATGTGTCCAAAATGCAATAACGGCCCCCTGGAGCGCGTCATGTCCAGGTTCGCGGTTCTCAAAGGAGCAAAGGAACCGGATGATCTGGGCATGCCGGACCTGGACGAATCAAAACTGGAAAAGGCCATGTCTATGCTGGAACACGAGGCTGAGAATCTCAGCGAAGAAGACCCCAGGCAGGCTGCCAATTTAATGCGCAAACTCTGTGATGTGACCGGTCTCAACCCGGGCTCCGGAATGGAAGAAGCACTAAGACAGATGGAGGCCGGAAAAAACCCCGAGCAGATAGAAGAGGAGATGGGTGATATCTTAAATGCGGAAGATCCCTCCAGTGTGTTTCAAAAGTCTTCACCGAAAACCAGAAAACAGCCCCCGGCTCGCGACGAAACCCTTTATTACTTATAACACCCTGCCTCTGCCACCTGCCTGCGCGTTGCACGCAGACAGGGAAGAATAGCCATTAGAAAAGCTACCGGCAAGAGATTGTTTACGGCAGAAGCCCAGGGCCTCACAAATGAGGGAATTGTAGATTTTGACCAAGCAATCCGGACTACATCCCAATCTTTAATGTCCTCTTATATGACTTACTTGTCGTCTTTTTTTCTGTTGACAAATACCTTGATAATGTAGAAACTCTCTGGCATTGTTGCGCATACTTAGCTAGGCTGTCCAGAATCAGAAGCCTATTTAAGACGCTCCGTACCATCGGAAGGAAAACCGACTCATGAGTATCACGTATCTGCTTGGACTCTCCATGCTGGTTCAACTTCTAGCGGCTATGATGTCGCTGAAACTGATAAGGGTTACACAGCGTTATTTTGCATGGATAGTACTTTCTGCGGCCTTCTTCCTTATGGCTATCCGGCGCTGGATAACGTTATGCCAGTATATCACCGGAAACGAACCAACTTCTCCTGACTTTTCGGCAGAGCTGGTTGCGCTCGTCACATCGGTTCTGCTACTCCTGGGCGTAGCCTGGATAGGTCCACTTTTCCTGCGCATGAAAAGGTCGGAAGAAACCATACGCCAGAACGAGGCCAAATACCGGACGTTGATAGAAAAAGCCTCGGATGGGATTCTGGTCATAGACCAGGAGGGAAAGTGCCTGGAAGCAAACCCAAGACTGTGCGAGATGCTGGGCTATTTTCCGGAAGAAATCCTTGGATGCAACATAAAAGACTTTTTCCCTCCGGAAGACCTTGTGGCTGCCCCCCTTCGTTTCGACAAACTACTGGCCGGGGAAACGGTATTAGCTGAACGCCGGCTACGGCATAAAGCTGGAGAGCTGATCACCGTAGAGGCCAGTTCCAGGATGGTTGAAGACGGAAGGATCCAAGCAATCCTGCGCGAAAAGACGGAATCCAAACAGGCCCGGGAAGCACTGCAGAAAATTGAATGGCTCCTGACTAAAACCCTGGGGCATGAACAGGCCAGGGCCAAAATGGACAACCTTGCCCAGCAGCCCGGCAGCCTGGTCGAGATCAATACCAGTCGCAGGCTGCTGGACTCAGTCGGCCATCATGTTCTGATGCAAATCGCAAGCGATTATATCGGGTTGCTTGACACTTCAACTTTTATCTTCGAGAGCAATGGGGATTACGCACTGGATATTTGTGCCTCGGGCTGGT
>CAYSYZ010000101.1:0-8512 GCA_964435205.1 uncultured Desulfovibrionales bacterium | reverse complement strand
CTGATCCTCATCTCCCACGTTAAAGACGGGGTTGAATTGGCCAGGCGACACAGATTATGCCCAGAGTTGATTGACGTCATCCGGCAACACCACGGCACAAGTCTTATCTCCTACTTTTACGAAAAAGCCAAAAATATGCAGGACCAGAACCAGTCACCCGTTCGCATAGAGGACTTTCGCTATCCTGGACCGATACCACAGACTAAAGAAGCAGCACTGGTAATGCTGGCTGATGCTGTTGAAGCAGCCTCCAGAACTATTAATGACCCTACACCAGCCAGGGTCAAGGGTATGGTCCAGAAGATTATCAATAATATCTTTGCAGATGGTCAGCTCAACGATTGTGAACTCACGCTCAAGGATATGCACCAGATAGCAAAAAGTTTTACGCTCATCCTAACCGGCATTTTTCACCAGCGCATTGAATATCCAGACAGTGCCGCCAAGACTAACGGAGCAAAAAAGACCCATGCTGATCCTGATCTGCAACAAGCAAAAAGCGATAAGGATAGACCGCCGAAAGATAAGGAAAAAGGCGGAGAAACTCTTAGGAGACTTGGCTCGTCCTGATGCCGAGTTGAGCATCCTTTTCGTAAGCGACGAAGAAATGGCCCGCTTAAATGAAACTTATCTGAAACGTAGTGGACCCACCAATGTCATATCTTTTCCCATGCATTCTCCTGAAGCTCCCGGAATACACCCCGAGGTTTTGGGAGATATTGTCATTTCTCCCGAGACAGCCAGCCGCGAGGCCGAAGAGGAGGGTATTGGCCTTGAGGCAAGAATTGACCAGCTTCTTGTCCATGGCCTATTACACCTATTGGGTTATGATCATGAGAAGGCAAAAGACACCCGCATCATGTTCAAAAAAGAAAGCGAAATGTTAAAACTCTTGAGGGGGGAATAGACGTGGCAAAGCTAGCGGTAAATGTGGATCACGTAGCAACTGTAAGGCAGGCCCGGCGAACTGTAGACCCGGACCCTGTGGTAGCTGCGGCCATAGCTGAACTTGCCGGAGCTGAGGGGATAATTGTCCATCTCCGCGAAGACCGAAGGCATATCCAGGACCGGGACCTCCATATTCTCAAACAAACCGTTAAGACCAAGCTAAACCTTGAGATGGCCGCAACGGAAGAAATGGTGAAGATTGCCTGCCAGACTAAACCCCATATGGTTACCCTGGTCCCTGAAAAAAGGGAAGAATTAACGACTGAAGGCGGCCTTGACGTAAGCCGGAAATCTCCCCTGAAAAAAGCCATAACTACACTGAAGAAGAACGACATATTAGTAAGCCTCTTTATCAATCCAGATCCTGCCGATGTGGAGGTATCCAGAGATCTGGGGGCAGATTTTGTGGAGATACACACCGGACGTTATGCCGATGCACGAAACGAGGCCGAGGGGAAGAAGGAACTTTATCGTATTAAGAAGGCAGTTGAAACGGCACACAAGTTGAAACTGCGGATCAACGCGGGCCACGGGCTTAACTACACAAATATTAAAGCTCTGGTTGCCTGGCCGGAGATCGAGGAATTCAGCATCGGACACAGCATCGTAGCCCGGGCGGTCATAGTGGGCATAGAAAAGGCAGTAAAGGAAATGTTAGTCCTGATTAAAGGGAATCTTTCTGTATGATTTATGGCGTGGGAATAGATATCGTCAATATCGCCCGCATCGGCGAGGCCTTAAAAAGGTTCGGAGATCGTTTCCGGGAAAGGGTTTTTACTCCTGCTGAAAACGCCTATTGCCTCGGGAAGGCAGAACCTCAGCTACATTTTGCACTACGCTTTGGAGCTAAGGAGGCCTTTGCCAAGTCGGTTGGTTTGGGGATGCGGGCTGGAATAACCTGGAAAGACATTGAGATCGTTAACGAAGAAACCGGAAAACCAGGGCTGAACTTATACGGACAAAGTGCCGCGCTTTGCGCAAGACTGGGCATACAGCATAAATTTGTTAGTCTCTCCCATGAAAAGGACTACGGCATTGCCGTCGTTATCTTGGAGGTCTAAGGATGAAACTTGTTACTGCGGCTGAGATGAGAGAGATAGACCGGACCACCGTGGAGAAATACGGTATATCCGGCGCAGTGCTTATGGAAAACGCCGGGCGCTGCGCTGCTGAAGTCATCCTTGCTTCGACGCCGGATCTTGCTAAAGGCCAGAAAGTAGCTATCTTCTCCGGCCCCGGCAATAACGGCGGAGATGGCTTCGTCGTTGCCCGCTGGCTCGCCGAAAGGGGTGCACTAATCACAGTCTATCTCCTTACCACCCCAGAAAAACTCAAACGTGAGGCCCTGGCAAACTACGAGATACTCCTCCGTCTCGGCATCCCGGTCATATCCATGCCCACTGCTGAGGAATGGGAAAAATGCAAGGATCCGGCCGCGGGAAACTCTCTCTTTGTTGATGCCATCTTTGGTACCGGCCTTAAAGGCGAAGTCAGAGGAATAATGTCCACGGTCATAGGATGGATAAACGAACAGAAGAAGCCTGTCTGGTCTATCGACATCCCATCTGGTCTGGACGCGGATACTGGCCGGCCCCTGGGCATTGCGATCAAGGCAGATGAAACCTTGACCTTCGGCCTGCCCAAGATTGGTCAGGTGACGTTGCCAGGACCAGAATTCACCGGACGCCTGAGGGTGATGGACATTGGCATACCGGCAAGGGCCGTAGAAGAAAACAATATTAAACGCGTGCTTCTCGACCACGCCCTCTGTAAAAGCTGGCTTATGCCACGGCCGCATGACAGCCACAAGGGCACATATGGTCATGTCCTCATTATCGCAGGCTCACCCGGGAAAACTGGCGCTGCAATTCTCGCCTCGCTTGGCGCTTTACGATCCGGAGCCGGACTGGTAACAATCGGCATACCGAAGAGCCTTAACACCGTCATTGAATCTAAAGTAACGGAAGCCATGAGCGAACCTCTGCCGGAGACGATCGACGGCACCCTGTCTGCGGTTGCCTATGACCGTATTATCGAATTGCTGGAGAATAAAAAAGTGCTGGCCATTGGTCCCGGTCTCTCCCTTCATCCCGAGACCCAGGACCTCGTGCAGCGCTTGGTGATGGAAGCGGAAGTCCCCGTGATTATCGACGCAGACGCCGTAAAGTCCATAAAAGGACATCTCCATATCTTGAAAGAAAGCCGTAATCTGCGTATCTTAACACCACATCCCGGTGAAATGCGCTGGCTGGTGGGTAAGAAAGGCTGGGAGATAGAGGAAAACCGCCTGCTGCTGGCCGAAGAGCTGTCCAGAGAATATGGTGTTTATACCGTACTGAAAGGAGCAGCGACGATAATTGCAGCTCCGCATGGAGAAACTGCCATAAATTCTACTGGCGGGCCAGCCCTGGCCAGTGGAGGTACAGGTGATGTTTTAACTGGGATGATTGCCGGACTATTGGCTCAAGGTTACGGCCCTTTCAAGGCAGCCTGTCTGGGAGTGTTTTGCCATGGGTTGGCGGGGGACAAATTGTCATGCCAGAATAAGATCTCTGGGCTCCTGGCTACGGAAGTAGCTCAAGCCATACCTGAAATTCTAGCTGCACTGCGCAAGCCCCAAGACACCAAAGTAAATAGAACGTGACCAGGCTTTCGTATGGCGGAAGCACAAACTATTACCTCCAAAAGTCCTGAAGAGACGTTCACCCTTGGCGTCATCCTGGGAAAAATTGTAACCAGTGGTGATGTAGTGACTTTAACCGGCGAACTGGGGGCCGGTAAGACCTTGCTAACTAAGGGGATTGCCTGCGGATTGGAAATACCGGACACGGATACTGTAACAAGCCCTTCCTATACCATAATCAACGAATATCAAGGCCGGCTGAGGCTCTTCCATATGGACTTCTATCGACTGGAGAACAAAGAGGCATGGTTTGACTTAGGGCTGGAAGAATATGTTTATGGAGAAGGAGTCACGGTTATGGAATGGCCCGAACGGTTACCAGGGCTTCTACCTCCCGAACGGCTGGAGGTTCAACTGCTCTTCACCGGAGAGAATGAGAGAAGAATCCTGCTTATCCCCCATGGAAAAACCTGGATACAAAGACTGGAAGAGCTGACTGATAATCTGTCCAGGTTCCCCTGATCGCGAAACCTCATTTATGCCTTTCCGAGTCGTTCTGCCGTTGCCTATAGTATGGCACATCCATCATGCCTTTTATCATATCAAGTTATCCTTCACATCTAGCGTCCTTAAGGCGCCGAAAAATCATTTGCACACGAAAACAAAAAATCAAGAAACGACTCGCTAATCGGAGAAAGAGTCCGATTTTTAAGGACCACAACATAAATGTCACGCCACAGATTCAATCCGTTCACCCTCAATCCGTACAACGAACCAGAAGTAATGTCATCCTTAACCGCCCGCCAGGACAGGATGCCAATACCTATTCCAGCCTTCACCGCCTGACGCACAGCCTCAGTACTGCCCATCTCGGCAACAATGTTAATATCTTTTACGCTTACGCCAAAGTCCTCAAGAGATCGGAGGCTGGTCATGCGAGTGCCTGAGCCCGGCTCACGCAACACAAAAGGCTCCCCTTTCAGCTCATCGACATCTACGTAGCGCCGCCCTACCCAGGCATGAGAAGAAGGAACCACAACTAGCATCTCATCCTTAACCAGTTCCTGATACTTGAGTCCGTTATCGTCTATCTTTGCCCCTACCACACCTAGCTCGATCCCACCTGTAAATAAGCTACCAATAATATCCTTGGTATCAGCAACAGTCAGGCTGATATAAATGTCAGTATGCATTTTCTTAAAAGAGCCTATTAGCTCGGGGAGTATGTATGCGCCAGGAATGGTACTGGCACCGATTGCCATCTCTCCTTTGACCTTGCCCAGAAAAAGTTGTAGCTCTCGCTGGGCCTCAGCCCGCAGGCTCAAAATCTGCTTGGCATACCTATAAAGCATATCGGCAGCTTTCGTGGGCACAACCTTCTTACCGCATCGGTCAAAGAGACGGGCATCCAAAAACTGCTCCAGGGATTGGATGTGTCCGCTCACCGTTGGCTGGGTAAGATAAACTGCTTCTGCAGCCTTTGAAAAGCTTTTTAGCTCTAGGACGCGGCAGAAGACCTCCAGTTGATGCAGATCGAACATGCCTTTTGCACCTCACCGTTGAGCGAACATTGTAATAGAACGATATCAACTTAGCGGCAAATCGAATACCTTGCAATGGATTATTGTCCTCTACCCATATTTTATTTTTGACTGTCGCTGTTAAGCCCCTTGGAGGGGTTGAATTTTGTCTTTACAACGCGTTATAATCCTGTTAAACATACCTGCCACGACAATCTGCGCCTGTAGCTCAGTTGGATAGAGCAATGGACTTCTAATCCATAGGTCAGGGGTTCGAATCCCTTCAGGCGCGCCACATTACCGATGGTGAGCGTAGCTCAGTTGGTTAGAGCACTGGGTTGTGGCCTCAGTGGTCGAGGGTTCGAGTCCCTTCGCTCACCCCACTTTTTTGCCAAACTAAACTTGTGTCGTACAATACGGTCAATGTTTCATGCACCCCCTGTCATCATAAATCTAAAGTGATTTTCAAAACATACCGAAACGGTTAAGGGGGGGTTGCATCTTGACAACCGACAAAAGGACATCGCAGCGCTTTGAATTCGGTCTTAAGGTTGTTGTGCTCAACTGCCAACATACCTATTTCACAAAGGAAATTAGCATCAAGGGCTGTTTCATACCAGGCTGCCAATCATTTAAGGTTCAAGACAGAGTAAATTTAGCCATAGATCTACCGGGATTTGGCCATGTTATCTTAACTGGAGAGGTACGCCACCTTTCTGACAACGGGATGGGCGTCTTGTTTCTCGATTTCAAAGACCCAAAAGCCATGATAGCTCTGCAAGAATTTCTTGACGTAATCTCACTTTGTGAAGAGTCAGACGATGAGAATGGCCTTCGCTGGCTCGACGCATGACCTGCCTCGAAAAACCTATTGCACCGATAGCAAAAAGCCGCAGTTCCTTAGAATTCCTTCACCTGAATGCTAATTTTTCTACCTTTTGTGTCGATAAGAAATTTCAGATTTTATTGTTATCAGTATGGAACTCACAGGTACCCTGTTCCAATAAAATACTTCGGGGGTCACTTTCGTCTTATGGAACAAAATTCAGAACCGAGCAAGCTTTTGGGACATAAGGTAAGAACGCTCTTTGACAAGATTTTGGGTCAACATGTAGAACGTTTGATCGGAAGCAGGTACGGGATTGGTCTGCTGCCTTTAAACGTGGCAACCATAGCATGCCTTACCCTCCTCTCGAAACGCGAAATCGATATCAAAGGCACTACGTCCGGCACACTGAAACGTTATACAGAGAAAACATTCCTGAAAGAATTAGCTGGGGTTGGCATCGATTTAAGTGAAGACCTCACATCTGTGCTTAAGGTCATGATTCAAAAAGGATACATTGATGTTGAACCAAATGGTCGGTTCTCAGCCAAAAAACCTGCTATCAGCATGACCAGATTGTTCGACCTCATTTTCCCCAAAATGCCCGGGCTCAACTTTTTCGCCTATCTAGTTCAGACAATAGATGAAGTATTATCCGGGCGCAAGGAACTGAAGTCTGCGATCAGTCAATTTGACCAAACGCTGCAACTGCACGGGGTCCCTCTGTCGAAACGGATATCTCAGCCGAAATCGGAACAAAGGCCAGCACAAACCTTTCCCAAAAAAGAGGAAACACCACCGCAACCTACCCTGGTTTCTCTACCCGATGTCATTGCTTCATCGCCAGGCCAGCAAATAAAAACGTTTCAGTTCAAAGAACTTTCCGTCGTGAGAACCGACATTGAAATTCCAAAGACAAAACTAGCCCAAAAAAAGACAAGACGGAAATTATACAGCGAAGAAAGACCAACAACATGCGCGCCTCCTGCCAAAGCGGAAGACACTACTGCTGAACCCGATCTGTCGACCCCAAAAACATCAGAAGAACCTTCGGAATTCGCTTCTCACCGCCCGGATGCGCCCCATGAACTACCAGGAAATAAGCCATTAGAAGACACCCCCGCCGACCAATCTGTGCCGCTACTCATCTCAGAAAACGCAAAGCAGGAATTAGACGTTTCGACAGGCTCAGGGATAGCAGAGGCCGAAGCTAAGCCAGATAAAATAGAAAAAACGGATGATGTATCTCCAACAGTCGAACCTGAATACGAAACTGAACACGACCCGGAAACTCCTTCGAAAGAGCCTGAGGTGGTCCTAACGGATGAATTTATAGAAAGCCGAATCGCCGCCTTCGAGGAAGACCTGGCAGCGGCATGTCCGGTGTGTAGCACCGGCAGGATCCAGACGCAAAAGACTCCCGCCGGTAAGTTTTTCTATGTATGTTCCAATAAGGATTGCAACCTTGTAAGCTGGGGAAAACCTCGTCACGTCGTCTGCCCCATGTGCAAAAATCTCTTTCTAATAGAAGCCATTAACACGGCGGGAAAAACAATTCTAAAATGTCCGCGGGCGACCTGCCGCTACTGGCAAAATCTTCCCGGTGAAAAAACTGACACTTTGCCAGCAGAAACGCCTTCTCTTTCGCCCCCGAAACCTCGCAGAAAAGTGGTAAGAAGGCGCGTCCTTGTCCGTAAGAAGCAGTAAAGGGCAAATAGAACATCTCCTTTTTTCTTTTGAATGATCTGATAATCTTCTACGCACTCAAAATCACTGCGGTTTGTGTCGATCAGGAATCTAAAGCTTGCTAAAAATCCTGTGCCATTTCGGGCATAGCAATAACCATACGTCTGGCTCTACACCACCTGCAACAGGAGGTCTTTTGTGGTTGCGGTAATATCCATCAAAGGAATCGACGAGGCAATATCCAGTCTCAATTATCAAAACGAAAACACGCAGAAATACAGACTGGTACGCGCCATAAGGCAATATTATGAAGACAAAGGTGCGGTTACAACCTTACAGAATATTAATACAGAAGAACTGGTCAAGGCGCTCTGGGATATCGGAGACGATCCGGCCTTAATCAAAACCAAACGGAAAAATCTGAGCAGCATCAAATCTTCTGTCAATGCCGATTTAAAAAGGCTTCATGCCGAAGATAAGAATCCTGAAGGGATAATCATTGGGCGTAACAATATCTTTGTTATGTCTGAAGATACAAAAGATGCACTCCTTACGTCATTTCTAACCAGCGCTACAGCAAAAGGGACCCCTTCTTTAGGGCAGATAACAGAAGTCTTAAACACCATTCACGAGATGTTATCAAACGCCGAAATCATATCCAGCGCGCAGGAGTTGGACCAGCTAAAGAGAGCCGTCGAAGGCTTATCTGAGAAAATCGGTATAAGAGGCAAGCAAGAGGATCTAACGGGTGGGTTCGCCGAAGCACCTAAAAAACCCGAAGATAAACAGAAATCCCTCGGCCCGGAGGTCGAAGAAGGCCTGGAAGACGTGGAAGTAGCCGACGTTAAGGAAGTACTGGAAGAGGTTGAAGCCCTGGAAGGCCTGGAAGAACAACCGCCCGAAGCCCTC
>CAYSYZ010000100.1:0-8525 GCA_964435205.1 uncultured Desulfovibrionales bacterium | reverse complement strand
GGGTTAAAGTGGTATCAAAATACTGGAGGAACAAGATGGCAGTGGAAGAAAAACCAGAGTGTCCGCACTGTGGGCAAAAGATGCTTACATGGGCAGTCCCTCCTTATAACTTTTCCGATGGACTGGGATGGGGCACGAACTTTCTTTATGTTTGTTTTAATGATGAATGCTCGTTCTTCGTCGAAGGTTGGGAAAGGATGGCCAATTTTTACGGGCAAAAGGCCTCCTATCGGTCTATGTGTCACCCTGAGACAATGGAGATGGGAGCTATCCCGGTATTTAGTGGAGATGCCCTAAAGGGTAGCATATTCGATGAGAGTGAGGAGAAGGCTAAAGAAGAAGCCGAAAAGAAGGCGGCTGAAGCTTTGAAGAGTTATGTCGAAGCCACGGATACAGATGCCATAGTAAAAATGCTTACTTCTGAGACTGTTGCCCCTCGCGTTCGCCTCGAAGCGGCAGAGGCGCTGGCCAAATTTGGAGACTTGAAGGTTATCGAAGCCATGCGAAACTATAGTTTCATTAATGAAATTATCGGGAAAAAGGCCGAAAAAGCTATAGACGCTATCCACAAGGCAAATTATAGTAAAGAATGTCCATATTGTGCTGAAATCATCAAGGCTCGGGCCATCGTTTGCAAGCATTGCGGCAAGGATCTAAAGTAGGAAAGATAGTCTCACCTCATATTTGTTAGGATTGATCAGTTTTTCCAATCCCTCACCTTGGATGACCTTGCAACTAATCGCTGATACAGGATATATTTTTATTGCATTCCTCTCAAAAATAGGGTCAATTAGCTTACATGTAATATGGTAGAGAGTTTTGCATCCGGACTAAGCTTTACTGCAAAGGCTCTCGTATTCGATGCAGTTTTTTCGCCCGGAGAAATACTCGAAGCCTGTCTATTGTGAAAGGAGGTGAGATAGATGGCTAAAGGACGTGTCAAGTGGTTCAATGACAGCAAAGGCTTCGGATTTATCTCCCGGGACGACGGAACAGATATTTTCGTGCATTTCTCAGCTATCTCGGGTGATGGGTTCAAGTCATTGAAGGAAGGCGAAGAAGTAACCTTTGATGTAACCGAAGGGAAAAAAGGCCTCCAGGCAGTAAACGTCGTTGTATCAGGATAAAAGGAGCATAATAACAGATGCGCCAAACGGGGAGACTGGTATTGTGACATACTGTATCTCCCCCTATTTGGTAAAGAGAGGATTAATGAGAGATGAAAATATACGTCGGTAACTTGTCGTACCAGGTTGATGAAAATGATCTAAGGGAGGCATTTAGCGCCTTTGGCGAGGTTAATGCCGTAAATATCATCAAAGACAGATACACCGGCCAGTCCCGAGGCTTTGCATTTGTCGAAATGCCTGACAGCGCAGCTCAAGATGCTATCAGTGCCCTGAATGATAAGGAAATCAAAGGGCGGAGCATAAAAGTCCACGAGGCCCATCCCCAACCGGAGAGGGGCGCTGGAGGGCGTGGCGGATTCTCCGGTGGGCGCAGAGGCCCTGGCGGCAGCAGAGGCGGAAGGAGATCGGGCTGATGGAAAAGGTCAAAAAAGGAGATTTTGTCGGTATACATTATACAGGAACCTTCGAGGATGGAGAGACTTTTGACTCCAGTGAAGGCAAAGCCCCCCTGGAATTTCAAGTCGGCTCTGGCGTAGTAATACAGGGTTTTGAGAGTGCAGTGCTCGGCCTGTCTGTTGGCGAAAAAAAACAATTCACCCTGCAACCAGAAAAGGCTTACGGCCCCAGGGATGAATCGCTGGTGGTAGACTTCCCACGGTCATCGGCGGGAGAGGATCTCGAGATAAAAATCGGGACGGTGCTCGGGGTACGTCTGCAAAATGGACAGCAGGTACCGGCCAGGGTAACAAATGTCAGTGACGAGCACATCACCCTGGACATGAATCCGCCCCTGGCGGGCAAAATCCTAAACTTCCAGATTGAAGTCGTCCATATCACTGATGCGCCAAAATATGGAGGCGGCTGTAGCTGCGGCTGTTCTGACACAGATTGCTCTGGGTGTTAAAAATCTGCATTCCGTTGGCGAAAGGTAATTTCGGCGGCGGTCAGATACGGTTAAATGCCCTGAACGGATAGTGCCAACGCATAGTCCGTTCAGGGCATTTTTGCCCCTTGCGCCATTGGAAAACTGATGGCTTTGCAAAGGGCCCTGGCCGGTCTCTGAATGTTTTAACTTTATCAAAGCTGCTAAAATGGATCTCCGCATCGGCACTTCCGGTTGGAATTACCCACATTGGCGCCGGGTGTTTTACCCTGAACACATGCCCCAATCAAGATGGCTTGGTTTCTACACCGAGCATTTCACTACGGTGGAACTAAACGCCAGTTTCTACCGCCAACCTTCTTACAACACTTTTGAAAACTGGAAGAAAAGGACGCCTCCAGACTTCCTGTGGTCTGTTAAGGCTAACCGCTACATTACACACGTCAAGAAACTGCGAGATACCCAAGATAGTCTGAAAAGGTTCTACAGTACCGTGGACGGGCTTGGCGAAAAGCTGGGCGTCATTCTTTTTCAACTTCCACCTGCGCTTCGTTTTGATGAAGAGATTTTCACAGGCTTCCTGGACTCACAACCCAAAGGGTATAGGATCGCCTTTGAGGTCAGGCACGCTTCCTGGCTCTGTGAAAAGGCCTATGAACTATTACGCTGGAGAAATGCTGCCTTTTGCATATCGGATACGGCCGGGCGTTATCCTTATGCTGAAGCAATAACCGCCAGCTTCATCTATGTGCGCTTGCACGGTTCTCAAGTGCTTTACGGGTCAAATTACACCGACAACGAACTGAAAACCTGGGCAGCTAAGATCAGAAAATGGGGAAAAGATATATTCATTTACTTTGACAACGACTATCAAGGATATGCGGCGCAAAATGCCTTGCGCCTCAAAGAAATATGTCTTAGTTAAGGTAAATTACCTCGCCGCCAGACTCAGTCAGGACTATACCATCCGCCTCCCGCTGCAAAATAAGGCCTCCCGTCTCATCCACATCTAATGCCACCGCCTCAAAAAGGGGTTCATCATACACATTGAACCCGTACAGTACACGTTTTCCGAGGGTGTCGCTGTACAGTTTCCACTGCTCTATTAGAGGGTTCGCAAGCCTTACCAGTTCATAGAAAAGTTCAAGCTGCTCCTGTTCAAAATGGGTCATGAGTCCCGTGTACCAGCTGATTTTGGTTAAAAGCAGGGCTACAAATTCTTCAAGAGACGCCTCTCTTCCGATGGCCTCTCTGAGAGAAATAGCTGCCGATCTTAGATATTCTGGAAACAAAGCATTGTTGACATTAACCCCTACGCCGAGGAGAAGATATTCCTCGCCCAGGCTTCTAGAGGTGTACCCTTCAATCAACATGCCGGCCATCTTTCGTCCCCCCAGATGGACGTCGTTGACCCATTTGAGTTTAGCCTCCACGCCATAATCCCTTATGGCCTCGCAGCAGGCAATGCCTAAAATCAAAGAATAGAATTGCCGATTTTCAGGCAGAAATCCAGGGCTCAAGACCAGGGTCAGCCATGCGCCACCGGCTGGAGCGTGCCAGGGTCTGTCAAAACGTCCTCTGCTACAACTCATCTGCCCCGCCACAATAACACTGCCATTAATAAATGCTGTTCCCTGGCTCTCTTCTGACTCTATAAGTTTCTGGGCCTGCGTCACACCCCGATCGAGATACGAATAACAGAAAAACCTTCGGCCAACATCTAATCCTCTGCGCATTATGATCTCGGCTTCCTCCCCCCATCTGGGTATGCGCTTGAGGCACTCTGCATCACGGTACTGCCTGAGCAGCCGCACAAGCTGCTCTTCCTGCATATGTTCCCGAGGATAGAAATTCATGCCCATTCGTTTTGGATTTTTTGCACTATGTTCCTTATATAATTGAGCTTACCCGGTGGACAGATACCCAGGAGAGGCTCTCCCTGGTTAACACTGACGTTAGGCTGGAAATAGACGGTATGTATAACCCCTGGCTCACCTTGATATATAAGGGGCGTATCCCGCTTCATCAGGGACATTATCAGGATCTCATCCCCGGGCCTTGCCAAGAATGCCCCTTTTTTCTTTTCCAATTTGGAAGCTATCTCCGGAGGAAAGAAATACTTGGCCCGTTCCGGAGCATTGAAGATGGTAAGCACCTCTTTAAGAATCTTGTTAATAACTTCCTCTTTGGTCATTGGATGGCGAATAGACATGAGATCGGTATTCGCCTCGACAAACGTTCCGTTCAAATTGACCTTTAAGTCAGTTATAAGTCCTCCAATATGGGCATGAACAGAGATGCGGTTTCGTTCCCGTTCCAGTACGTAAAGAACAGTGCCCGGAATTTGAAGCCAAGTCCCTCTCGGACCCTCTACTTTCGCTTCGTTGGCCGTCATGAAACGTACCCAACCAGTATGAGGGGTTTCAATCCGAAAAACCTCATAAGGATTTTCCCGATACTGTATAAGCAGCTTATCCAACTCTATGTCTGCCAAAACATTCCCTCTTTACCGATAGTAAAGATTGCTACCACCCATAGTCAAAAGACATTTATAAAGATTACGTCTAAATTCACGTCTGTCCCAAATTCCTTGGATATGTCCACGTGCCAGGGCTTTCTTTGCGCTATGATAATCGGGTGGTATATCTTCGCCCGTAGTCTCCCGGATAACCCTCGGCCCAGCAAAACCAATCTTAGAAGAACGAATGGCAAACTGATAGGGCGAGCAACCGAGAAAACTAGCTACTGGACCAGCATAAGAGTTATTGTCATATACCACGATGTAAAGACCGCCCGAGTCGATGTATTCCCGTACGGCCACAGTACACTTTGGCATCTGCACCACACCCACCGAACCTTCCTGGATACGGATGCCTCCGGTAGCATGGACATAGGCCAGAAGCGGACGCCTCATCGTCCGGGCCTTCGCACAAGCACGCACAAATTTTTCCCCTTCGGCCGCTCCCACCGTGCCATTACGAAAGTCGTTGAAAAGCATGGCCACTATAAGGCCTATTCCTTCTACCCGGGCATGGAACGTGATCATGGCGCTCGTGCGCCCGGTCTTGATGACGTCGCGGCGTATCTTATTGTCAAAACCCTGGTAACCTATGGCATTTATGGAGCCTATGTGACTTTCAAACTCATGTATGGACCCTCGATCAAAGAGGTTTTGCAGATACCACTGGTATTCAAGGGGAAAATGATGACCGCAATTCTGACAAACGCCACAGAACTCGCCGTAAAGATCCGGCACCCAGAGATCCACGCAGCCATATTTCTGCGCATTAATGCAGGAAACGGTCCGATCTTCATTAGCCAGCGGACTCACATAGGTATCTCCCCAATCTTCGGCAGCCTCTTCGACACCGGGAACGCTTGTAGCCGCAGTTATCGTCCTCAGCTGCCTTTTGGCGGCAGACTTGGCAATAAAATCGTAAGCCGATGTCAGAGGCGAGGAAAGTTTCCTGATAAACACAGAGCCCTCACCAGAAAACTCTTCGATAACTTTTTTGACCTGCTTATGGTGCCTCCGGATAAGCCCGTATCGGAGGCCATAATAACCTGTAATTACAGCATCTTCCGTCTTCTTAAAAATCTTTTCGAGCAGAGACACACTTTCAGTGTAAAAGTTTTGGCCCATCTTGCGGTATTTGATGGAGCGGAGATGTAAAAGGCGATCCTTTTCTCCTTCTGTCAATTCCCAGCGTATATAGATGTCAAACTCGTAGTTGCGCTCCGCGGCTTTTTCCTGTTTGATGGCATACGCTCTGAACGTGCGAAAGCTTTTCGTCTTAAGTACAACTTCGTCCGTAGCCCGGGTCATCTCATAGCGTAAACGTTTAAAAAAGCCAAAATCGTCGCGCCTTGCTCCCGGAACCGGCTCCTGTACGATACGATCGATAGTTTTTAACTTTAGATTGTCCTCGGCCGTGATTGAAAGCTGTTTGGCACAGAAGCTCATTAGGTCCTTGGGAACCTTTTCTCCTTCCTTAATCTTTCCCTCGATAGCTGCTGCCCCCTCAGGCGAAATAACCGAATAATAACCATGGGAAAGCATAAGGCGTACATCGCTCATTCCTATGGCCTCAGCTCCTCCAGAGCCACCCTCTGAAATGAGCGATACCATTGGAACACGCAGCTTGGACATGACATAAAGGTTGCGGGCAATCTGCTGCGCTGCACCGGGATAATCCTCGATAGGATAAGCACCCGGCGTGAATATATAAAAATGAATCGGTATCCCTTCTGTCTCAGCCACCTCCATGTAACGCATGGCCTTTTCATTGCCCCACGGTTTGGTACACCCACCATTACGATACTCTTCGCCATGGCCCTTTTCATGACCGATGACCATCACCTGATGGACGTAAACGCGGCCCTTGACCCGCCTTGAAATAGTGGCCTTCGCAACTACCATCGAAGGATCGATGTTGCAGTCCTCCTCGCCTCCCAGTTCAGTGTAACTGTCATAAACATTTTCAAGGATATTTTGCAGTGTAATCCGCTGAGGATTACGGACGATGCGTACTATGTCATCCGGAGTAAGTGATTTCTCGGCTCTATCCTGTAGGAACGAAAGGGTCTCTTCCAGAGAAGCCAACTGGGCTTCTAAAGCCTCTTTAGGCTGGTCGTAGATTTCTTCTTTTAAGCGTTGTACTTTATCATTTAAATCGCCTAGATTTCCCCATTCGGTGCTATCCTTGATGCCGATGAGGTACTGCACACCAAGTCCAATCCGGGAAAGCCGTTTGGTTATTTCTGGCGTCATTAATCTCTAAAAACTCAATAGGTTATCGATATGTTCCTTGAGATAGTCAAGGTTGGTTACTATGGGTTCCTTTCGGCTGTTTACACCTTCAATTTGGACCTCTGACAGGAAGGTTCGACCTTTCTCTTTGGCTTCCTCAAGAGTTTTCCCCCAGATGATGGCCAAGGCCAGGTTGGGGTCATATTCACTGGGGATATTATAGGCCTCATTGTGAGGCACGTGCGTATAAACACTTGACCAGGGATGAGTCGGGGTTTCAAAACGAGCAATTGTACCGATCCAGGGAACAAACCCTCTTTTGGTGTCCTCAGCCACGATGCGAAACTCAATAGCCGCCCCGGTAAAAGAAATATCCCTTTGCCTATAGCCCAATCTTTCACCGAGGGCAAGGCGGATCTGTTCTTCGATGAGATTTGGAGAACCTTCACGGCCGCGAATACGTGAGGTCTGCGCCGAAACACCGTTTTCCACCTGTATCCGCGCATTGACTTCCAGTAAATAGGGATTCCCCTCCCGCGTCACGATCCATTCCCAGGTCCCAACATTATCATATTTGACATGAGCTGCAAGCTTAAGGGAATAATCGATTATCTGCTCAAGAACCCGCTCTGGATTAAACCGGTAGCAGGAAGTTTTTTCCAGATCGAACCCCGGGGCCACCTCGATGCGCTTTTGTCTGCCTATGCTCTGTATAGTACAATTTCTTGTGCCAAAATGTACCATCTCGCGGTGTCTACTGCAAACTAGTTGTACCTCGAGGTGGTTATAATCATTAATACATTGCTCAATCAGTACTCCCTCGTCACTGAACTGTCTTTTGGCGTAGTTCTTTATTCTGCGATAAACTTGCCGGAACTGGTCAATATGGTTTACCTGCTCAATACCCATGCCACCACCGCCAGCCGAGGCCTTGACTAAAATGGACGGGTTCTTGATCCCTCTTTCTTCCTGAATATAAAAGAGTTCCTCGGCCAGCCCCTCGGCTTCAATCTCATTATAGATAGCCGAGTCCGAGCCTGGAATGGTTGGGATGTTCAAGCTATTGGCTATGCTCTTGGTATTGATCTTACTTCCCAAGACTTTAATAACCTCCCAACTCGGCCCAATGAAAGTCAGACTGCGTTCTCTCATCTGGACTCGACGCGCAAAACGGCAGTCTTCGGCAAAAAAGCCATAACCTGGATGGATGGCTGTACAGCCAGTATAATCGGCTACTGCCAAAATATCGTTCGGGTCACGATAACTTGAGACCTTCCATGCCTTACGCCTATTGCTGTAGCTGTCAATATTCAACTTCACGTGTAAGGAATCTTCGTCCTCTTTCGTATAGATCACCACGTAATCGAGCCCCAGTTTCTTACAGGCGTCCATTATTCGAATAGCTATCTCGCCACGATTGGCAATAAGTACCTTACCGTCCAAGGGCTAAATTCCTACCTGCCACCTCAATAATTTTCACACTCGGTACCGTCTCCGACGCATAGCAAATGTGATGCCGTGTGGATTATAACTATGCTCGTTTCAAAATTCAAGAAAACCAGTCGCAAGAATTAGCGTCCGGCACTTATAACCTATTTTTCCAGCACCCGTCAATTTGTTTCTCTCTGCGTGCCGTACTTAGACGATAAGAAACAGGTCGTCTACACCAGTGCACACCAGGTCTATTCTGAATTCGGCGTTTTTTTATGTTGTCAACAAATAGAATTGTCCACTTTTTTACTGTCCTGGGAGAGCTTCAGAG
>CAYSYZ010000099.1:0-8612 GCA_964435205.1 uncultured Desulfovibrionales bacterium | reverse complement strand
ATCTCTGTCAGCAGGTAGGAAAATATTATTTTTTTCATCTCATCCTATTTTCTGCCTGCCATCCGGCTCTTTTTCTCTCCTTATATCAACCTGTGCGGAGATTGACACCCATCTCAAAAAATGATAGGAGAACTTGACGATATCGGAAGGGCATCATACCAGAAAGGAACAAAAAAGAAAATGGCCGAATCTATACGTCAGCGACTGGAAGAGCAAGAGAGAAAAAACCTTTCTCCCTATGCTGCCCTCAGTGCTGAGACCAGAGGACGTCAGATACCAGAAAAAGAATGTCCCGTGCGGACCGCTTTTCAGAGAGACCGAGACCGCATCCTGCACTGTAAGTCCTTCCGCCGGTTGAAGCACAAAACTCAAGTCTTTCTTTCTCCGACCGGTGATCATTATCGCACCAGACTGACCCACACCCTTGAGGTCGCTCAGATAGCCCGGACCATAGCCCGTGCCCTAAAACTTAATGAGGATTTAACTGAGGCCATCGTCCTGGGACATGATCTCGGCCACACACCGTTCGGTCATGCCGGAGAAGCGGCGCTGGACGCCATATATCCTGAGGGATTTGCCCATTACGAACAAAGTCTTCGCGTCGTAGACATACTGGAAAAGGATGGACGGGGATTAAACCTGACCTATGAGGTGCGAGAAGGGATCCTGAAGCATTCCAAGGGACGGGGCCAGATTATAACAGATAATACTGAAGAACCAGGTTCAACCCTGGAAGGACAAATCGTCCGTGTAGCTGATATCATCGCTTACATCAGTCACGACCTAGACGATGCCATTCGGGCTAACGTTATTTCTACCAAGGATATAGCGGATTCTTGTGTCAAAGTCTTAGGCAAAACGCACTCCCAGCGCATCGGGACCATGGTACTCGATTTGATCCACTCCACCATGGAAACAGTCGGCCAGAAACTGGCTATTAAGCCCACTACGATGGAGGTTATGCTGGAATTACGCGAATTTCTTTATCAGAACGTCTATGAATCCGGGTTAGTTCACAAGGAATTCATCAAAGCCAAAAAAATTCTGGAAGAGCTCTATTATTACATGTTGGAAAAGGATGACACCTTTAACAAAGAAATCAGAGGATATTCCACAGACACTCCCAAGGAAAGGATGGTCTGCGACTTTATTGCTGGTATGACTGATCGTTACGCCCTGAACCTGTATGAAAGCATTTTTATCCCCAAACCCTGGATGATCTATTAAAACCTTGACACCCACGAAAGGCCTGTGTTAACTTCTTGTAATTATTAAGTAACCAAGATCTTAATTTGTCCTGAAGGGACGTCACCAAATGCCTGAAAACATATCCGGAATTACAAAAATCTTACCAAAAGCCTATGAACCTCACGAAGTAGAAAAAAAGTGGTACTCTTTCTGGGAAGCAAAAGGCCTTTTCGAAGCAAAAACAACGGGAGAGAAGAAAACTTATTGTATAGTCATTCCCCCGCCCAACATTACCGGTTCTCTGCATATGGGCCATGCCCTTAATAACATTTTGCAGGACATACTGATACGCTACAAGAAGATGGCCGGCTTCAATACTCTATGGATGCCTGGAACTGACCACGCGGGAATAGCTGCGCAAAACGTGGTTGAAAGGCAACTGGCTGCCGAGGGGCTAGATCGGCATACCATTGGCCGGGAAAAATTTATTCAGCGTGTCTGGCAGTGGAAAGAAGAATCTGGTGGACAGATCATTAATCAGCTGAAACGGTTGGGATGTGCCTGCGATTGGAGCCGACTGAGGTTTACCATGGACGAAGGGCTATCTCGTGCCGTACGGGAGGTATTCGTCCGGTTATATCGTGAAGGACTAATTTACAGGGGAGATTACATCATTAATTGGTGTCCGCGGTGCCACACTGCCCTGTCAGACCTCGAAGTAGAATATGAGACACATAAAGGCAACCTCTACTATGTTCGCTACCCTTACGTCGATGGTACCGGCTATCTAGTCATAGCCACAACTCGTCCTGAAACCATGCTTGGCGACACGGCAGTAGCCGTCAATCCGGATGACCATAGATATAAAAATGTACTCGGGAAAAATCTTCTTCTGCCCCTTCTAAAAAGGCTAATTCCGATTATTCCGGATTACTATGTTGATCCATCCTTTGGTACCGGAGCATTAAAAGTCACACCGGCCCATGACCCAAACGATTTCGAAATTGGCATGCGCCATAAACTGCCCGCCATTAAGGTCATGGATGAAACCGGGCATATGAATGATGAGGCCGGACCTTATAAGGGCTTAGATCGCTATGAGTGTCGTAAAAGAGTCGTTGCTGATCTCAAAGCGGAAGGCCTGCTGGAGAGAATTGAAACTTATGAGCACGCAGTAGGACACTGCTATCGCTGCAGGACAGTAGTCGAACCAACTCTCTCCAAACAGTGGTTCATCGCCATAAAGCCTCTGGCTGAAAAGGCCATTGCGGCTGTGCAAACCGAAAAAACTCGCATCATTCCAAAAACCTGGGAAAACACCTATTTTGAATGGATGAATAACATCCGCGACTGGTGCATATCCCGTCAGATCTGGTGGGGACACCGCATCCCGGCCTGGTTCTGTAAAGACTGTGGCCAGACGGTTGTTGACACCAAGGCCCCTGCAGCCTGCCCGAAATGTCAAAGCAAGAATCTTTGGCAGGAAGAGGACGTACTAGATACCTGGTTTAGCTCATCCCTATGGCCATTTTCCACCCTTGGCTGGCCCGATGAAACAAAGGAAATCAAGCTATTTTATCCAACATCGGTACTTGTTACTGCTTTTGACATCCTTTTCTTCTGGGTAGCGCGTATGTTGATGATGGGCCTCCATTTTATGGGTGACGTTCCCTTTTTTGACGGCTATATCCATGCCCTGGTACGTGACGCTGAGGGTCAAAAAATGAGTAAGTCAAAGGGCAACGTCATCGACCCGCTTGTGGTTATGGACAGGTACGGAACTGATGCTTTTCGTTTCACCTTAGCCGCGTTTGCCGCTCAGGGCCGGGATATTCGGCTCTCGGAAGAGCGGATCGAGGGTTACCGCCACTTTATTAACAAGATCTGGAATGCCTCTCGCTTTACCCTTATGAACATAGGCGAATGCCAGAACGCGGAACTGCCCCGGCCAACCGGGGAGCTCTCTCTGGAAAATAGGTGGATATTGAGCCGCCTGAGGAAAGTAATAGACACAGTAAAGGAAAGTCTGGATGACTATCGTTTCAACGACGCCGCCCAAGCCCTTTACCAATTCGTGTGGCACGAATTCTGTGACTGGTACCTGGAGATGGTGAAACCCACCCTCTACGTGAGCGAAGCTAAAAATCCCACCGTCACCCAACAGGTCATGCTTTCGGTGCTGAGTGCCATCCTTCGTCTCCTCCATCCCTTTATCCCCTTTGTCACTGAGGAATTGTGGCATTACCTCCCTGGATGTACTGGAAGCATCATGGAAGCCGTCCTTCCGGAAAGCAAGGATTACCCCAAAGATCTGAAAGGTGAGGAACAGGCGGCCTTAATTATGGATGTGATAACCGGTATACGTAACTTGCGCAGTGAGATGAATGTCCATCCAGCCCGGAAGGCAAACGTAATCATCTTCAGCGGGGACCCGGAAGCCCGTGATCTCATCTCAGCTCACGGGGCTTTTATTCAGAATCTCGCCAAGACGCTGACTTTGCACCTGCACGCGGATGGCGACCGGCCCAAGGGGGCAGTGTCCCACATAACCAATCGGTTCGAAACCTACATTCTTCTCGAGGGAATAGTCGATATTTCCGCTGAAACCGCCAAACTGCACAAAGAAGCGGCCAAGCTCCAGTCAGAGTTGGAACGAGTGCAAGGCAAGCTGGCTGACCAAAACTTCCTGGAGCGCGCTCCCGCTGAAATAATAGCCAAGGAAAAAGGTAAGGTGCAGGAATTTATGATGCGCGTGGAAAAAATAGAGGGTAATCTAAAACGGCTAGCCGCTATAAAGACATGAAGGCCTGAAAAATAATGGACATCTCCGCTGCGGTAATAAATCTTATTGAACAGGCCCTGGATGAGGATATCGGACCAGGGGATCTGACCACAGAGGCCATGATCGATCCTGAACTCCAGGGACAGGCCACCATCGTAGCCAAACAGGACTTCCTCGTCGCCGGGCTGAAGGTTGCGAAACAAGTCTTTCAAACCGTAAACCCGGCCATTGAATTCAAGGGTATCATCACCGACGGTGAGCGTGCAGCGCCTGGAGAAGTACTGGCCGAGATTGTCGGGCCGGTGGTGGATTTACTCAAGGGAGAGCGGGTAGCGCTTAATTTTTTGCAGCACCTTTCGGGTATTGCCACACTAACCAGCAAATTTGTCCAGGCGGTGGCTGGACTACCGGTTAAGATAGTCGACACCCGAAAGACCGTCCCCGGACTTCGCCTCCTCCAGAAGTACGCTGTCCGTGTCGGCGGCGGCCACAATCACCGCTTCGCCCTCTATGACGGCATTTTGATCAAGGACAATCACCTCGCCGCCGCTCCATCATTAACCGCCGCCGTTAGACGGGCTAAAGCCTGCGCCTCACACCTGATGAGAGTCGAGGTCGAGGTTACTACCATCGCTGAACTGAAGGAGGCTTTAACGGCTGGAGCAGAGGCTATTCTTTTAGACAACATGGATATCCCGACACTTAAGGAAGCCGTCGGTCTGGCCAAAGGAAAGGCTATCCTTGAAGCCTCGGGCGGAGTAAAACTTCAAACAGTACGCGAGATTGCGGAAACCGGTGTAGACCTAATATCAATCGGCGCCCTCACCCACTCCGCCCCGGCCTGCGATATAAGCATGCGCCTTCTCAAAATAACAGAGTGACAGCTGGCCTAAAAAAGGCCTCTTACGTACTGACGGATGATTTACAGTCTAAACAAGCCTTATAAGGATACATCATCTTCCGCAGCATGCAGACCTGCGGACTTAACCGGGCCTTAAACGTCTTGCACTCTATAGTATTTTTCAGGGCCTTCTCTTCAAGGTCATGATTCCTTTTGATGTCCTTATACCGGTAACGTTTCTGCATCCTTATCTGATAGTCCAGGCCATCAAGTCTGCCTGAATCCGAAGGGCAAAGGTCCCCGGCGCCCATGGGTTGAGCCAAATCACCATCAGTAGATAACTTTTCCATATACAGATATCCTCTCTCCTGCCGGTCAGCCCCTTAACTTTGAAATCTTTTCAAATCCGAGGTACCGGGCCGCTGTTAGACATTCCCCGCTTAGCCCATGCAAACCTATCTCCACCCCTCTGTCTTTTTTACATTGCAGGATGAAATCCATAAGCACGGCCATACCAAAATACTCAAAATTCCTGACCCTAGTAAAATCCAATATAATCTTCTTTGTACCCTCCTTAATCAAGTAATCCAGATAAAGGCCTATAGAACTTGCCGTGCTGCCGTTCAGATTGCTGTTAACCGGAAATACCACCTCACCATTTTTTTTTACCTTGACTGCCATGTCTAATCCCCTTTTCCTCCGGTCCATGGATACTCTCTATCTGTTTGCACATCTGTTTGCACCCTTTGAGTTCGATAGTAATCTTCATGACAAGCCGGGTCAATCGGACAAAAAATGATTTTCGTGAGGATATTTAGCTAGTTCTCTTGTACGATATAGTCCTACAAGAACAACGTGGCTCAGGCTTGGTAAGTTATGGCAATTACTGGTGGGGGATTATTAAATCAGGTTGTTCTCAATGGCAAAGCGGGTCAAATCGGCATTGGTCCTGAGATTAAGTTTGTGAATCACTCGTGCCCGGTAAGTATTCACAGTCTTAATACTAAGACATAACTCCTCGGCGATCTCCGAAGTCTTTTTGCCTTTGGCAATAAAGCATAGGATTTGGACTTCGCGGTCCGAAAGTGATTCCACCGGAGAAAGGTTGGCACGATCTCCGATGAATTCTAAAGCCAGCTCTTCAGACACTTCGGGGCTTAGATATTTCCGACCGCTGCAAACCTTGCGCACCGCATCGATCAGCTCCTCTGGCGCTGCCTGTTTGTTCAGGTAACCTCTGGCGCCAGCACGCAGAATACGCGATGCGTATTGCCTGGCCGGATGAACCGTCAGTATCAGGACAGGTAATTCTGGAAATAAGGAATGAATCTGCTTGGTAGCATCGAGGCCATCCATGTCCGGCATGGAAATATCGAGTAGGACCACGTCTGGCCGGTTCGAGCGAACCTTTTCGACCATCTCCCGACCGGTACATGCCTCATCTATCACCATTATATCAGGGTCTTCAGCAAGAATACGGCGTAGCCCCTCTCGAACAATTCTGTGATCATCGGCAATGCTCACTTTAATCATAGAAACCTCATAATAGGCCGACTGGCAAAAATTACTTGTAGACAGCCGGAATCTGCACCTTCACCCGCGCCCCTTTACCTAGCTCACTCTTTATCTCCATGGCGCCGGATAAGATTTCGGCACGCTCTCTCATGCTGGAGATGCCCGTAGAAAGCGGATCGCGTATCTTCGATGGCTCTATTCCAATGCCATCGTCTAGGATATGGATAATAAGGCTCCCCCCTTTCTCCCCCATGCTTATGGTCGCTCCGGAGGCCTTTGCATGACGTACAATGTTGGTCAATGCCTCCTGAATGATCCTGTAGGCGCCGGTTTCAATATGGCTGACCAGCCGCTTTTTGGGCAAATTGATTAATGTTACACATTCTAAACCGGAGCGGCGCTCAATCTCTGAAGCATACCACTCAACAGCCGCCTCCAGCCCCATGTCATCAAGAATACCGGGCCTCAGGTCAGATGATAATCTCCTGACCGTATTGAGCGAACCATCTATTAAGCCGCACATCTCCTGAAAGCGTTCTTTTACTTCGATCTTTTCATCGGAAAGGTGATCTTTTAGCCAGGAGGCGTCAAACTTGAGAGCGGTCAAGACCTGCCCAAGTTCGTCATGCAGTTCCCGCGAGATCCGGCCTCGTTCTTCTTCCTGAACGCGGATCATTTTTTCTGATAAATGTTGAAGTTGTCTTTCATATGCTTTGCGTTCGGTAATATCCTGCCCCTGCGCTATGGTGGCGACAACGGCCGTGCCATCTGCAGTGTAGAGGGTTGCTGAGTTCCAAAGCACAGTCCGCACCTCTCCATCTGCGCCTAAAACAGGAATCTCTACCGCTTCCCACCTTTCTCCCGCCATTGTACGGCGGATATGGGCCATGCCTTCCGCTTGTCTGTCCTCCGGGAGGAGGATATCAAGCGGCACACCCAAGACCTCGTCGGCAGTCTTTCCGGTCAGGCGCTCAGAGGCATGGTTGAACTGGGTGATCCTGAATTCCTGGTCCCAGACGATGATAGGAGCATTCGCATAGTCGATCAGATTCGCCAGATAATTACGCGTTTCTCTGAGCTCTTCCTCCGCCCGCTTGCGCTCGGTGATGTCCTGAAAAATTAACACGGCTTTAACTGTGTCCCGTGCGTATTCTATCCCAGGCGAGATAGTGACATGCCAAATTCGTTTATTAACGTCTTTAAACTCGGCGCACCCGGCTTGTCGATCTTCGACAGCTTTTAGACACTGAAGGCATGCATCACTCGATTGGCCAAATATGGTGTCGCATGGTTTGCCTATGAGCCCTTTTCCAAAAATCAGCTCAAAAACCGGATTGGCAAAAGCGATCGTCATACCTGCGTCAACAACAGCCAGGGGACTCACCATGCTGACCAGTATGGAATTAAGCTTATTTCTTTCCTGTTCATAGAGAGACTGTGACTCCTGTAACGCTCTCTTCAGCTCTTTCTCGCGGACGGCCTTTTGGATTATCTTGGGGGCCAGCGAAAAGAAATCGCCAGATTTCACTATATAGTCGTAGGCCCCAAGTTTCATGGCCCTTACAGCGATGTTTTCATCGCCCTGGCCAGTGATTACGACCACCGGAGTCTCTCTATGGCGTCTCTGGAGTTGTTCCAGAAAGTCCAGTCCGTCCATACCGGGCAGCAGATAATCGGTAATTACTATATCGGGTTTTATTTCGTCAATGGATTTCAGGCAGGACTCAATCTCTATAAAAGGATATATCTGGACATCAGGCAAGTCCCGCCTGATAGTCCGCTCCATCAGTTCCAGGTGAGCCTCTTCATCCTCGACGATTATTATTTTCATGTTCTTCGGCTTCCCTCGCCTGATTGGGCCTGTTACTCTAAAAAAGGCGCCTTGTTAATAATCATCCAGTAGAAATCCAGTTTGAAGATTTTATCCTCAAACTCCTTGAAACCTACGGGTTTGGTCAGGTAACTGTTTGCATAATGCCCGTAGCATGCCTCGATATCCTCGTACCGCTCAGAAGTAGTAAGCATAACCACCGGTACCTTCCGGAGCTCATCGTCCTCTTTGATTTTTTTCAGGACTTCTATGCCGTCAACGCCGGGAAGTTTTATATCCAGAAGAACCAGTCCCGGTGTGGGGTATTGGTCTCGGTCCGAATACTTGCCGCGATTGAACAGATAGTTCAGCGCCTCTTCCCCGTCCGGTACGGTATCGACTCGATTGGCGTTACCGGCCTTCCGTATCGCCCTCACAGTTAACTCCGCATGTGCCTCCTCGTCTTCAACCAGTAA
>CAYSYZ010000098.1:6909-8628 GCA_964435205.1 uncultured Desulfovibrionales bacterium | reverse complement strand
TTGCCGGGCCGCAAAAAGTGTATTTCGCTTTGTCGTAGGGACGGTTGATGAGATCCAGAGCCACGTCTTCTCGCACCGGTTGTGCAGTAGGGTTAAAGGCCATTACATCGAGATCTATCTTATAAACAGCATTATAAAAGGTGTATTTCTTTGTGAAACGCCAACCCTGGGGAGAAAGATAAGACAGAGAAATCGTGGCCTGTTTGTTTTGCGAATTGAGATCTAGCGCATAGCGGTCGGCCTTAAATACAGCTTCTCTTATTTGCGGAATAAACCCACCGAGAAAACTCATCCCGAGAGGAAAGTCATGGGGTCGATCTACCGTAACCAGTTCCTTGGACGGAGATTTCTCATCCAGATTCTCTTTGTATTTTTTAAGTTTGAAGCTTTTGAGACGTCCGCCAAACTCCGTAAAAATAGCCTCATAAAGGTCCGTCGAAACCACGATGTCTCTGGCCAGGGAAATGTCAGGGACAGCACTTTCAGTTGGTTTTTCAGAAACGGGAATTGGCCGGATAACGGGTTGGGGTTGTACCTGCGTCGTCTTTACTTCTTGTTTTGCCGGAGGCACTTTCTGTGTCTTGTCTTTTTGAGTTACAATATATTGGTAAAAAACAATGGTAACTATAGACAGAATTACAGCCAAAATAGCTTTGCGGTCCATGTATCAATTTCTCCATTGAATAGACTTACTTATTTCTAACTGCGGGATCGTACCCACCGCTATGAAATGGATGGCATTTTAGAATCCGCACAAAAGCCTTGCTGATTCCTTTCGCCAGCCCATAATGTTCCATGGCTTCAACGGCGTACTGAGAACAGGTCGGAATGAACCGACAGGAGGGTTTCAAAGCGGGAGATATAACGT
The DNA here is from genome assembly GCA_964435205.1 of uncultured Desulfovibrionales bacterium. GTDB lineage: Bacteria > Desulfobacterota > QYQD01 > QYQD01 > QYQD01 > CAYSYZ01. Next base: position 7,760 of record CAYSYZ010000098.1, on the reverse strand, counting down.
ACTGATAAAGTTTAATTAGTGTGATACATCCTTTTTTAAGCATACGATAAAAAAATACTTTCCAGCTCTTGCTCGATATCCCGGTATGTAAGCCTCAAGGGCAGCTTTTTAACCGAAAAGATATAGTCATTTGAAGGTGGAAAATCAGATTTATGCAGGCGAAAAAATTCTCTTAGCAACCTTTTAATTCTGTTACGCCTAACCGCACCTTTTATTTTTCTGCTAATACCTACACCCATTCGAGGCTTACCAAAACTATTAGGATAGACAATGACCGTAAAATGCTCGGTTTCAGTACGCTTGCCCGACCTGTATGCCGCAATATAATCTTGCCTTCGACGTACCCGGTCGACCTTCTTGAATGTGTACCCTCCCATTCTCCGATACGCCGCCTATTTATTATTTTATTCGGTCAATTTTAGCGGCACTAAACCGTAAGACGCTTTCGACCTTTAGCCCTCCTTCTTCTGATTACATCTCTCCCGGCTGGTGTTCTCATTTTACTTAAAAACCCGTGCGTCCTTTTGCGCCTAAGATTATGCGGTTGAAATGTTCGCTTCATGAACCAATCCCCCGTATGTATACGTAATTGGAATAAAAAGGCAGTTCTATCCCGTTATAAAAACGCAGAATTAAACATATATTCGTTCGCCTGTCAAGCAAAGGGCAGAATGTTACCCAGTTTGCGGGTACCTTTTTAAACTCACCAGTAAAACAGTTATAATAACTCAACGTTTCGCTTAGGCATGTTATCTTTCTGTGCCTAAAAAAGAAAAACGAGCAGGGGGCAATTGAAACTTCAAATCAGCCCCTACTCCCTTTTTGAACACAAGAATGAAGGTGCAATAAAT
>CAYSYZ010000098.1:5174-6899 GCA_964435205.1 uncultured Desulfovibrionales bacterium | reverse complement strand
GTATGGGAATCGAACCCACCCGAGAGGCTATTAACCCCCCACACCGGATTTGAAGTCCGGGAGCCCCACCAGAGAGCTATCCACTTCCAAGCTTTATATATAAGTATGAGAATCCATTGTCAAGTTTTAACAAGGTACCTGGTGCCAATCCTTATGACGTAGAGGATAACCAACCCGGGTCAGGCAAAAGCAAGCATGATTTTGTTTTTGACATCGAGTACTTGCTCATTATTTTGAAAGCGTAAATGCCATACAAAATCTCTATATTATCAACTAGATATGTAAATAGTCGTTGACACTGATTTTTTGAGCCGGTAAACTAATAGCATGAATCAGAGATCATCTGCAACGTGGCTTTTTTCTCTACTGATAGTCTTGACCGTCTGGGCAGCGTCTGTTGGTTTTCGGCATGATGGGATGGCCAGAGGAACCTATCATAATCCTTACTCCATAGAACAGGTCAAAAAAATGATGCGTTTCCATGGTACGCTGAGCGCTAAGTTTGACGGGCGATCCTGGTGGTACAGGTCCGGGAAACAATGGCTGCGCCTGGACAGCAAAGAGGCCAAACGACGCTGCATTTAATCCATTAAATCTTGACTTTCTTTACCGGCACCGAAGAAGTTTATCCCTCAAAAAAGCCGGGCAAAACCCAATATCTACTGCCAGGAACTGGGCCACAGATACAACAACCTGACCTCACTCGTGTGTCCTTTGATCAATGATCACGTTTTTCAGGACATCCCACGACTTATCCAACTTTTCCTGTTCCTCTTTACGTTGTCTTTCTACCTCCACGGGGTCTGTAACGCTATAATAGATAATTTGTCTCCGCCCATCCGGCAAGGTAATCTCCTTAGAACCTACTGTGCGTGCCGGGTCATACCTCCTCTGCCTCTCCCGCTCCTCATTCTCTGCCTTAATGAGCGTTTGAATAGTCTCATCACTTACTCCGGCCTTTTTTAGTTTTATGATTTCGTCTACGCTTAGGGCGAGAGATCCAGCAGCCCATAGTAATACAATAAAGCACAGAATCGCAGAGCGTAAAATCTTACGCATATAATCATCACCTTTCCAAACGGTTTTCCTACGCCAAACATCCTGTGGCGAGAACCTTATGCCTTAGCGGACTTAGCCTGTTTAGGTTTTTTTGCTTTTTTCTCTTCCTGAATTCTTACGACCGGGCAGGTCATCGTGTGTCGTATGGCTTTTATAGTCTGTATCTTGGTGAGAACAACGTCGGAAAGTTCATCGTGATCTTTTGCCTCCACCTCGATAATGATGTCGTACGGCCCCATTATGACGTCCAGCTTCTTTACACCTTTTATCTTGGAAACTGTTTTCGCAACGTCAGTCGTCTTGCCTATCGCCGTGTTGATTAGTATGTAAGCCTCCATAGATATCTTTCCCCCCCTCGCATTATTTTCAGTTATATTAAACGTATACTATACACAACCCAATAAATCAACGTACAAAATCCCTTGTCAAACACCGGTAAATAATATAATTTCAAGCCATGCTCCGACATAAAGTTAAGGATTATTATTTCCACAAGGCAAAACAAGAGGATTATGCGGCACGGTCGGTTTATAAACTAAAAGAGGCAAATGAAAAATATAAATTCCTACGCAGGCATAAAGCAGTTCTGGATCTCGGTTGTTTTCCTGGATCCTGGTTACAGTACTGCGCTGAAGTCGTGGGACCGCGGGGCTTTGTCCTCGGAAT
>CAYSYZ010000098.1:0-5164 GCA_964435205.1 uncultured Desulfovibrionales bacterium | reverse complement strand
GTCCCAACGTACAATTTTTAAAAGCCGATGTCTTATCTCTGGACCTGGAAGAGGTTAAAAACATCCGGAATAGCTTTGACGTAGTCTTGAGTGATCTGGCACCACAAACCTCTGGCGTAAAGCTTGTCGATCACATAAGGTCTATAGAACTAGCCCGCAAGGCGCTTTCCATTGCTAAGTCGTTACTTAAAAGTGACGGGGCACTTTTCGTCAAGGTCTTCCAAGGTGAAGAATTACTGGCATTTAAGGAAGAGATCAAACAGGCATTTGCCGAGGTAAAACTTTTCAAGCCTAAAAGCTCGCGTCCGGAAAGCAGAGAGATCTTTATGTTGGCCCTAAATAAAAAGCCATAGATGTGAAACCAGGGTTGAACACCGGCAAGAATAAATTTCGTTTTTCAGAACAAGAGGAGGAGTTGTTTATTTATGTCTGGCCATTCTAAGTGGAGCACCATTAAGCGCAAAAAGGGATTAGCTGACGCCAAACGCGGCAAGATCTTCACAAAGTTGATCAAGGAAATCATGGTGGCAGCCCGCACGGGTGGTGGAGATATTGAAAATAATCCAAGATTGAGGGCTGCCGTAGCTGGAGCCAAGGCTGAAAATCTGCCTAGAGAAAATATTGAACGGGCGATCAAAAAGGGAGTCGGCGAACTGGAAGGACAAGCCTATGAGCAGGTAACTTACGAAGGTTACGGCGCAGGTGGGGTGGCCGTGCTGGTCGAAACCCTGACGGACAACAAAAACCGAACGGTTCCGGATTTAAGGCACATATTTAGCAAAAATGGCGGCAACCTGGGTGAAAGTGGTTGCGTAGCCTGGCTATTTAGCAAGGAAGGCTTTATTAGTATAGACAAAAAAGTTATAAATGAAGAAAAAATAATGGACATCGCTTTGGAGGCTGGGGCAGAAGATGTGCGCGAGCAAGAAACAGAATACGAGATAGTGACGTCGGTAGCCGATTTTGAGTCTGTAAAAAAGGCCCTGGATGACCTCAAAGTTCCGTATCTGGTAGCCGAAATCACTATGCTGCCAAAGACAACAGTGCGCATTGAAGACGAAAAACAGGCCCAGCAGGTGTTGCGATTAATGGAAGCCTTGGAAGAGCATGACGATGTCCAGCATGTTTATGCTAACTTTGATATCCCGGAAGCGATTATGGAAGCGCTTAGCTAGTTTTTGGGTTGCCCATCCTTATGAGAGTATTAGGTATTGACCCCGGATCGATAGTGACAGGCGTCGCCGTGTTGGAAAAGCAAAACAAAAGCCTCACCCCCGTCTATAGTGGTTCAATTCGCCTACCCCCCGGGAAGCCTTTTGCCTTTCGACTGAAAGACGTTTATGATTTCGTAAAAACAATCGTGAACGATTTCAACCCGGATGACGTAGCTATAGAGGATGTCTTTTTGGCCAAGAACCCACGGTCGGCCCTAAGGCTGAGCCATGTAAGAGGTGTAACCATGCTGGCTTCGGCGGCAGCTGGGTTAAGAGTTTATGAATATTCGCCACGTGAGGTTAAAATGGCCGTTGTAGGTTATGGGCAGGCCAGCAAACTGCAAGTTCAAAGGATGGTACAAGCCCTTTTAAGTTTAAAGAAGATGCCGTCTCAAGACGCCGCTGATGCCTTGGCGGTGGCTATTTGCCATATTCACACCACTACCTAAGGACAAAGCTGATGATTGCCCACCTGGAAGGAAAAATCCTTTACAAATCGCCGGAGTACACCGTTATCAACGTAAATGGAGTTGGCTACCAGGTCTTTATTCCCCTTTCTACTTTTTACGAGCTGCCCGAGGCAGAACAACCCGTAGGGCTATACACTTATACGCATATCCGGGAAGATGCCCTTCAGCTTTACGGCTTTAAGACTGTTGCTGAAAAAAGCATGTTTATGTCCTTGATCAGTGTCTCCGGTATAGGCCCCAAATTGGCCATCAATATCCTCTCTGGCATCGGGGCACACGAACTGGAACGGGCTATACTGTCGGGAGATATCAGACGGGTAACCAGCGTACCGGGCGTAGGCAAGAAGATAGCAGAACGCATGGTAGTGGAGCTAAGGGATAAGATAGGCGGTAAAACATCTGAATTCGATCACCCCACCAGACCAATTACAGATGGAAAAAAGAAACTTTATGAAGATGCCGTCTCGGCCCTTGTCAATCTCGGTTATAAGAGGGCTGCAGCCGAAGCCGGTTTGGCTGCAGCCGAAGAGAAGAGCGGAGACACAGTCACCCTTGAAGAACTTTTGAAACAGGCCCTGAAAGTTATGTGACGCTGATGAATTCGGATACGGACAAGAAAAAACAGACACCGCTCGTAGTTCCGGCCATTGAAGAAGACGAAGTCGGCTATGACAATAGCCTGCGACCCCAGAACCTTGAAGAGTATATTGGCCAGGAAACCCTAAAGGCAAATCTGCGTGTTTTTATCAAAGCTGCCAAAAACCGAAAGGAAGCCTTAGACCATGTCCTCTTCCATGGCCATCCCGGACTCGGCAAAACCACGCTTGCGTATATTATAGCCAATGAGCTTTCAGTAAATATCAGGGCCACTTCTGGCCCCGTTATCGAAAAAACAGGCGACCTCGCAGCCATTCTCACTAACCTGAATGACAACAATGTCCTTTTTATTGATGAGATTCACCGACTGAACCGCGCAGTGGAAGAAATGCTCTACCCCGCCATGGAGGACTACAAGCTGGATATTATTATTGGCCAGGGACCCAGTGCAAGAAGCATCAAGCTCGACCTCCCGCGTTTCACCTTGGTAGGTGCTACCACCCGTGCTGGACTTCTGACTCCTCCTTTGCGAGATCGATTTGGCGTTGTTTTGCGTGTCGACTTCTACACTCCAAAGGAACTGCAAGCGATCATTATGCGTTCAGCAAAGATCCTTGGCGTGTCCATTGACGATGCAGGAGCATTCGAAATGGCACGCCGCTCGCGAGGAACTCCCCGTATTGCCAACCGCCTTCTGCGTCGAGTACGCGACTTTGCGCAAGTGAAGGCTGATGGCTTAATCATTCAAAGCGTAGCTGATGCCGCTTTAGATATGCTGGGAATAGACGATCACGGATTCGACAAAATGGACCGTCAAATCCTTCTAACACTTATCGAAAAATTCGATGGTGGCCCCATAGGTCTGGATACACTTTCCACAGCCGTATGTGAAGACAAGGATACCATCGAAGACGTCTATGAACCATACCTGATTCAATGCGGGTACATAGGCCGTACGCCCCGCGGCCGAATTGCCACCCGCCTTGCCTACGAATATTTCAATCAAAAAGCCGAAAAAACAAAACAGGGGTCTTTGTTTTGACGGATCTTCCGGCTGAACTCACTCCACTGCGGGTGACGGTCATCGGCCCGGGTGCCATTGGACTCTTCTTCGGTGGCCTTCTAGGCCGTCTTGGACTGGACGTTTCCTTTCTAGATAAATCAAAGAGGCGGGCGGCATACCTTACGAACCATGGCCTGTTGTTGGAAACGGCACACGGCGAAAAACACCTTCCCCTTAAGGTATCAGCTAATGCTGCCGACATTGGTCCCTGTGATCTAATCATCATCTGCGTGAAGGCATATGATACTTTATCTGTGGTGTCCGCCTTGCCATCCCTTCTTCATAAAAGCACCCTGGTCCTGACACTTCAGAACGGTTTGGGACACATGGAAATTCTCAAAAAGGTGCTACCGGAGAAACAAATCGCTACCGGCGTCACTTTCCAAGGAGTAACTCTACTCCAAAAGGGCCACATCCGGCATGCTGGCGACGGACCTACTTACATAGGCTCCATCATCTCGGATGTAAAAATAAGACGGCAACTTACTGAAATTGCAAAGGGCTTAACTGCTGCCGGATTGAAAGCAAAAGTAGTTGATAATATTGACAACATAGTCTGGAATAAGCTTTTGATCAATGTGGGCATAAATGCCCTTTCGGCTATTACCAGACTTAAAAACGGTGATCTGGTAAAACATCCAGAAATCCTGAATCTCATGGGCATGGCCATTAAGGAAAGCCTGGACGTTGCTCGCCTCAAGGGCATCCGCGTCGACCCCAAAGCCATATCAGAGGCAAAAAAGGCCTGTATCGCCACTGCCGAGAATCGCTCTTCAATGTTACAGGACGTTTTAAACAAGAAGCGAACCGAGGTTGATTCCATAAATGGAGCTATCGTTAAGGAAGCAAGTATTTTGGGGATAGACGTTCCTGTAAATGAGGTCTTGACGCTCCTGGTTCGAGCTATAGAGAAAAGTTACCATTCTCAAATAAAAAAAAGACGCGCCTGACCTCCTGTTCAGCCCGCCGGCCACTTACAAGCAACTAATGCATAATCCTTGACAACAGGCAATTGGCCTGCTAAGTATCACTATATTAATTTTCGTGTTACTATTTATTTTAGAAACAATATGAAAAACAGGTTACGGGAGAGGATGTTGTGATAGATTATTTTGTTCGGGGTGGATTCATCATGTATCCTATCCTTTTTTTATCGATTTTGGCCCTCACCATTATACTTGAACGTTCATTTTACTTTTATCGCCTGGCAAGAATGAAAAAGGTGGATATAGAAGAGGTGAGCAGGGCCGTTCAGAGTGGCGACTTGGACAGGAGGCTATCGGTAGTAGCCAGCATTAAAAAGAACCCGGTAGCCGTTGTCCTGGCTACGATTATGGTCAATATCGCAGAAGGCAAGAAGAAAGAGGAGTTCGTAGAGATTGGTTCGGCAATCGCCAGCAAAGTTATTTCAAATATCGAAAGCAGGATCCGACTACTTCCCCTGATAGTTCAGCTTGCGCCCCTGCTCGGCCTCCTGGGCACAGTCACTGGTATGATCCAGGCCTTTCAAGTTATTGAGCGTGTCGGCGGCAAAGTAAATGCCATGGCTCTGGCTGGCGGCATTTGGGAAGCGATGCTCACGACCGCTTTCGGATTATTTGTAGCCATCCCTACAGCCTTTGGACATTTTTTTCTTGAAAGGCGAATCGACGCCCTGACCGATGAAGTAAACATCGCAGCTTCTAGAGTTATATCCGTGACTGGCAACTCAGGAGTTCCTGCAGCCAAAAACAGTAACTAGACAGAGGAAGTAAGTGTTGGTCAGTATCAAACGAAATAAAAAGGCGGCATTAGGACTTGATATAGCACCACTTGTGGAT
>CAYSYZ010000097.1:0-8656 GCA_964435205.1 uncultured Desulfovibrionales bacterium | reverse complement strand
CCCAAGACATAGTCCCTCTCTTGCCAGCCATTCTGATTCCTTCCAAGCAGAACGGTGTGCCCGGTCCAGCGATATTTGTTCAATTCGTCAATACTCTTTACCACCCCCGCTCTCAAGGGGTTCAGATGTATATACCGGACTAGCTCCAGCAGATACGCTTCCTCGTCACAGATAATCGACTTGTATCGATTCTGAAAAAGATGGCCTGTTCTTCGATGCCACCGATTGTGGCCTGGGTCTTGATGAGCAACCATGTCCATCTGCTTATCTTTAGCGGCCATCAGAGTATTTCCACCTTCATGCGGCGTCTTCTAACCGGTTATGCCATACATTATAACCGGAAATACCATAGAACCGGTCACCTCTTACTGGTTTTCGCTATACCTGCCTAAGGGAAAAGTCTTAAAAAAATTTGCTTTAATCCCTATCATCTATTAGAATGCCTGACCTAGAAACCTAAATTAATCAGAGGTCATCCATGGCTAAAAAAAGTACCAATATTGAAGACATCATACGCTCACTGGAAAAGGAAATGGCGGAACATCCCGGCTCGGTCATCGCCCACAGCCGCCTGGCCATAGCCTACTGGAAGGGCGGGCGCATTGATGACGCCATAACCCAGACCAGGAAAGCCCTGGAGATCGATTCGACCAATGCCTCCCTGTACGTCAATCTGGGAGGCTACTACTACCAGAAGGGCGACCTGGAAGCGGCTATCCGGGAAAACGAAAAGGCCCTAGAGGTTAATCCTTACGTTACTCAGGCCTACAGCAACCTCGGCTTTGCCTGGCTGCAAAAAGCGGACTGGGACAAGGCCATAGAATTTTTTGAAAAGGCCCTGGAGCTAAACAGCGATTTCCCCGAGGGCTGGGCAAACCTGGCCTCGGCTTACATTCAAAAGGGCCTTTATGATGAAGCCATCGAAGCGGCCCAAAAAAGCCTCGAAAAAAAACCGGACTTCGGCCTGGCCCACAACAACCTGGCTGTAGCCTATTACTTTAAGCAGGAATATCAGATGGCTTCCAAACACTGCCAGCGGGCCATAGAGCTCGGTTACCAAGTGCATCCGGATTTTATTAAAGACATTCAGGGAAAAAAGTAGCCCCGATACCGAGGAAAACTCATATGAGCCTGCTAACAGAGGCCCGACCGCCAAAGTGTCCGTTCTGCGGCTCTCTCATCGAGCGGCCGCGGGAATTGAACACCAAGAGACGCGCTGAATTCGCCATGGGTCGATGTCCGTGCGGGGCGGTTTATGCCTGTGATGTTACCGGCCACAACGTGGGAGCAGCCATGGTGGAGGCCCTGGTATTTGCCTGCGGCGGTGATTGGGACCTGGCCTGGCAACTGGAGCCGGAAAAAGATTACCTCGAAGACCGGATAGAAAACTACGACGAAAGAGAACATAAGGTCAAACCCAAAATATCCCGCGGCCGCGCCGTACTTCTGTTTATAAGGCTGAAGAATACCGTACGACAGGCCTTCGACGAAAAGGTCCAGGCAACGCTGGCCAAAGCCAGTACAGCGGATAACACGGATAGCAGCCAACCAGGACGCTCCAAATCATTTTCCAAAAAGCTTGTCCAGCAGTTGGTGGAAGAAAACAGAGAAGAAGAAGTGCTGGCCATGGCCCGGGAAGACAGGCGGGTACTAGCCGCGCTGCAACGCCTCTTATATTCCCCGGATGAGCTTTTCCGCTGGCGGGCAGTTGAACTTTTGGGAAGGACCGCCGCACATATAGCAGACCAAAAACCACGGGCGGTTACCGACCTGTTGCGGCGCTTGCTTTCCTCGGCCGCCGATTCCGCTGCCACAAGCTGGGGTTTTCTGGAGGCCGCCGGTGAAATAATAAGCGTCAGGCCGGATCTCTTTTCCGACTTTATTCCGCCACTGTTCTCCTTCTTAAAAGATCCGACCTCCCGCATGGGCGCCCTCTGGGCCATCGGCACCATTGGCAGGCGGGACCCGAAGATACTCAGGGGCCTGCCATTTTTCGGTCTCTTTGACCTGCTCAACTCTCCGGAACCCACCGTGCGAGGCTACGCCGCCTGGGCCCTCGGGCAAATGAGGGCCAAAGAGGCCCTGGCCAGCCTGAAAGGGCTTAAACAGGACCAGGCCCCGGTGCGGATATATGCCGACGGGGTGCTGAAAGAAGAAACGGTGGGCGAACTGGCCTCGCAGGCCATCGACCGCTTGAGCCATTAACCGTCAAGCCCGATGCGTATCTGCTCAGACAGACCTTTCCAGACCGGGAGCTACCTCTCGCACATCCTCCTTAAGGGCTAAAGAAACCGGTACCAGCTTTCGAGCCGCCACACTGGCCGGCTGGTAGTCATCCAAGCCGATAAGCTCAACGGACAGCACATAAAGTCTTTCATGGATCAGATCGAGATTCACCGTGGGGTAAACCACACCCTTTTTGAAGCCGGACTTCGGGCAGGTATGGCCTTTCCCGCGGATGGCCGTCGGTATCCCGTAAAGCCGGCAGGTAATCGGCCTGAACTCATAGAGCAGGCAATGTCCCTGGTCACTGAGTAAGGGACACCTGATTCTGGCTTCAGCTATCCAAAGCAGCTCACCCTTCCCATCCTGAGGCCTTTCTTTGAACTTGCCCTGTTCCAAAAAGGCCTTCTCGGCCCGGCGCAAGACTTCCCGGCGCTGTTTGCGTTTCAGGTGCTGATTAAAAAGAGTGTTTAAATAAATGGCCTCGATCGGAAACAATTCGAACACTGCATGACAGCATTCAGTGCAGTTAATGCGACATCGCACACAATCAGCGTAGGTTCCCTGCACCCGTTTGAAAACATTATCTACCTCAGACAATAATTGCTCGTATTTTTGGAATAATTTGCTAAAATCCGGGGTCATAATCAGGGATGGATTATACAAGGATATGGACAAACTATCAATTTATCTTATGGCATCCATTTAGCAAATCCAGCAATTTTTAAGGCCAGGGAGTATTTCTCAATGTCCTCTAGCAGCACATATCAGCCAAGGATAAAGTACCTTTCCTCTTCCCCAAACGGGGATGTGGTTCCGGACAAAAGTGGATTAGATTCGCCGATTCCTCTTCATCTATCTGATCTTGACGGCATCGCCAAAAGCGGCAGCACCGCCGGTCTGACCTACCATCGCTATCTGGAAACGATAAAAGACTTTCTATCCCGGGACTCTTACCACTTCTTGATAGACGCCCTTAGAAAGCAAACCGGAAAGAGCATCGCCCTGCGAGACATTGAGAGTATTACCATTCGTAGCGAAAAACATGGCGCCCTGTACCACATCGCCAGCATAGATGTCATAACCGCAGACGACATAAGTAAATTTGTCGCCACTAGCGCCCTGTCCGAGAGGGGAAAACTATATCTGGAGAGTGATTTTTATTGGCTCCAATCTCTCCACAATAAATACGCGTTCTCATATCTCCCCCGCGTTTATCACCAGGACCAGGTTTGCTATCAAAGCCTCGAGGGCACGCGCCAAGCTATGCTAATATCGCTGGGCGAATGGCTGGAGGGCTATCATGAATTTCACCTCTCCCTAGACAAGAGCGACGGCCGGCAAAAGATCGTAGTCTGGGACTTAAATAATGGTTACTACTATCTATCCGCGGCCCAGAGTCATACCCTGTACCGTCTGGCATCCCTTGTCCTTACCCTATACTATGATACGGACACTTTTCATCAAATATCCTTGTGGCATCATTCCGCCGGGGATTTCATAGTGCGGGTAGATGGAGAAAACATCGACCTTAAGCTGGTCACAGTGAGACGGTATGAACCCATGATAGGTTTTTCAACCAACCAAGAGAGCAACAAAATTGCCGCCCTGATCCATTTCTTTTTGCACCTGTCAATCAGAATGCGCATGGACCGGCTGGATGGTGTTGGGGTTGTAGCCTGGGCTGACGATTTTTGTCTGGATGCAATTATGAAAGGATTCTATCAGGCCCTGGAGATAAAAGAAAAGATGGGTGGTCCGGCAGCAATAAACAGAGATGAATTTCTGGCTGGCCTTAAAGGTTTCTCCCGGGAGGATTGGATAGATATGGCGCATGCCACCTTGGAAACTTATCCTCAACCCGAAGCCGACGTGCCTCTCATAAGACGAAACCTGAATAAGCACCTTGAGAGGCTCCATGCGGTAATCCGGGATTTTGCGCCAGATTCTTCTACTAAAATAGCGGATTAACAGATCTACTAACACCTTGCCCAAAAAATAGGCACAGACCAGCATGCACAGCCAGCCTGTGCCTCATAGATCCACAAATAACTTGGGATCAGGCTACCTATAAGCTTACATCTTCGTTAGGTAGTTCTCCCCTGTAGGAAAAGGTTCCTCTTATCAGCAATCAACGCTATCAAGAAGCACTTTTAATCTTCTTTCTTGCCCATCTGCGCTTCTTCAGTTATACCCTTTCCCTTTACCCCATACATACTGGTACTGCCACTGGACCAAAGTTCCAGTTTTTCTTCTTGCACCAGGGCCGTAACAGCCTTTTTGATCTCCCTCAGGCTTGAATCCGGGGCTGCCTTGCCAAAATCCTTGAAGTAAAACTTGGGTTTGGTCTGCTTCTGAGCCCATTCCATGATTTTTGCTTTTAGTTCTTCTATGTCAGCCATTCTTCAACTCCATCTAATACTTGTACTTGTTTTCTAACACTCTACTTCAAACATTAAGAGAATTTGAACTGCGTCGTGGTCCTGAAGGTATCATAAGCCAGGGTGTAGTCATCAATCGTCTTCACGTCGAACGGTAGATTACACTTCTCGAAGAATCTCTCCCATCCAATCCGCTCGGCCCACTCGCCAATGCGCTCGTACTTGTTAGCGTTCTTGCTATAGGTCTCCAGGATATTCTTCACTGCCGACACCACTTCCGGCCAGCGTGGCGGGTTGCTCGGGAGCGCCGGGATGACTACCTTGGAGAACTTCGGGGCGCTGACGCGGTTTGATATCTTTCCGCCTACCATGATAACCACGCAATCGGCTTCACTGCTCATTAAGGGCATGGCCGGGCACATGGTGTAGCAGTTACCGCAGAACATGCAGCGCTCCGCCTTGACGCTCACGCTCTTCTTGCCTTCCACCGTAGTCGGCTTGATAGCGCCGGTCGGGCAGGCCGCCACCGCCAGGGGGATCTCACAGATATTACCGATAATGTCATGCTGAATAAGAGGCGGCTTGCGGTGGAACCCCAGGATGGCGATATCCGAGCAGTGGACCGCGCCACACATATTCAGGCAGCAGGCCAGGGCGATGCGCACCTGGGCCGGCAAATCCATGGACTGGAAATGTGTAAAACACTCATCCATCACCGACTTTACGATACCGGAGGCATCGATCGCCGGGGTATGGCAATGCACCCAGCCCTGGGTATGGACGATATTGGTCACGCCAGCGCCGGTACCCCCGATCGGGAACCAGTTGCCCCGGCTCTTCAGATCATCTTTTAAGGGCTGGAGCTTGGACTTATCGTCAACCATGAACTCGACATTGTTACGTGTGGTCCAACGGACGTAGCCGCCGCAGTGTTTATCGGCAATATCACATATCTCACGGATGTACATCAGGCTTCCCAGACGAGGAAACCCGGTCCTTACCGTATAGACCTCGTCCCCGCTTTCGGCCTTGTGCATCAGAACGCCAGGCTCCAGGATCTCATGGTAGAGCCACTTGCCAAAGTTGTTCTTTATCACCGGCGGCATAAACTCTTCGTAATGCCGCGGGCCGATATCTGTTATCCTGTCCTTCATCGGATTACTTGGATCATAAGGCATAACTCTAACCTCCTAATTTAATTATATAGATATTCTTTGCTCATTATAGCGGGTGTTTCTTCCTGTATTCATTGATGTCCCACGTCCAGCCACCCGGCACATCCGCCTCCTCCCAGAAGATATAGGGGTTAGAGCGCGGCTCTTTGACCATCTGGGGAATGGCCTCGACTTCGATCGCCTTGAGGAATTCCTTCAGGCTCAATCTCTGGATGAGCTCACCCAGGCGCTCACGGTTCTTGCCCAGTTCCATCCACCAATCAAAGACCTTGTTAATGAGTTCTTTACACTCGTCATAAGGCGGCTCCATCTTCATGAAGGGAACGATCAGAGTGGCCAGCCTTTGACCATCCAGGATGGGGGCCTTGGCTCCACAGAGGATGCTACAGCCTCTATCCACACCCGGACGCAGGGCCCTGGGCATAACATTGATACAGTGCATACATCTCACGCACTCTTTATTATTAATCTTGAGTTCCTTGCCGTCCCAGCTCATACACTTAGACGGGCAGAGATTGACCACTTCTTTTACGATATCAAACTTACCCCAGTCCCGGCCGGCATGGGCGCCGGCATTGGGTGCCAGTTCGCCGTTTACATAGGCGCCAACGGCGGCCTGGTCGATACGGATGTCATCCCGCCAGGTGCCGATAAAGGCCATGTCAGAGCGGGCGATGGCCGCCACGCAGTCATTGGGACAGCCGGAAAACTTGAATTTAAACTTGTACGGGAAGGCCGGCCGGTGCAGCTCATCCTGATAGTGATTGGTCATATGATGGCACATGGCCTGGGTATCGATACAGGCCCACTCGCAGCGGGACATCCCCACACAGCAGGACGGTGTACGCAGGTTCGAGCCTGAACCGCCCAGGTCGGTATTGAGGTTATGGGTCAGTTCCCAGAAGATCTCTTCCAATTGAGGGGTGGTTGTCCCCAAAAGGACCATATCACCGGTGGAACCGTGGAAGTTGGTCATGCCGCTCCCGCGTCTCTCCCAGATATCCATAATCTGCCTTAAATACTCGGTAGAATAATACAGACCGGAGGGCTGGTTGACGCGGACGGTATGGAAGTGGGCTACGCCCGGGAACTTCTCCGGCATATCGGAATACCGGCCGATGACCCCCCCGCCATAACCAAAGACACCCACGATGCCGCCATGTTTCCAGTGGGTCTCCTTGTCCTTGTACGAAAGCTCAAGCTGACCGAGGAGATCCTCCAGCTCAGGTTTGGTCTTGGCCTGGCGTTTAAAATCCGTAACAAAACTCGGCCACGGCCCTTTTTCCAGTTCATCTAGCATTGGAGTTTCAAATTTGGCCATTACTTCTTTACCTCCTTACGTTATTGTGTGTCTATCCTTTGCTCCCAACAGTTCTTAGTCTTTCTATTCTATCGCTCCGTCTGTTCACCGTTTTAACGTCCTTGCAAATTACTCGGGTATCCCACCCCCTCTCAATAAATATATTCTCCACCTAACTCCTAATATATAGAAAAAGAAACCTCGGCCACCTTAAACCCCTAGGCGGCAATGAGTACTGAATCGCCATTCAGGAGCGCTTTAATTTGTATAAACCTGCCCCATATTTTTGTCAATAAAAAAAACTTGGCAGCGCCCAAAAATCAGGAATGTCTGATACCAGGGCTGCCTACTGCCTATCCCAGAATAGCTTGAGGCGTTCTTTCTTGAGCTCCCGGACGCTGTACAAAACCATGTATCTATCCAGGCCACACGCCGAGATCAGCCTGCCTATCACCTGGTCGCATGTGTTTCTATCCCTGCCGTGTACCATGGCATACAGGTTATAGTGCCAACCACGGGCAGGGACACGCTGGTAACAGTGCGTCACCTCGGGCTGTGAAGAGAGAAAGTGTCCTTGCCGGTCGATTATCTCCAGTGGAGACTCCCAGGCAACCATGGCATTCGCCAGGAAGCCCGCTTTCCGGTGCCTGAGAAGGGCTGCGAAGCGCCGAACAATACCTACTTCCAGGCGAGACCCAATCCAATCAATTAGGCGGCTTTCGGGCAGTATTAAGCTCTCAGCCCACGCCGAAAAGGGTCTCTTCGTTAAAGGAAGGTCTTCCTGTACGCATCGTATGATGCGGATATCTTCTTCCCCGGGAGGAGTGGCGCTGGCAATGCGCACCTCTCCATTCACCCTGTCTATTCTTTTGTCCTCTTCTTCCGGGGTCTCGCCTTCCATATCCATCATCACGGCTATCTTATAAATCTTAACCGCAGGAAGGGCCAGGGTCTTACGGGCAGCGGTAGCAGCTCTTAGCCTCTCGACTTCAGACTGCAAGTCCCCTCCGGGAGGAACGGCTATGGTAAACCACATATTAAGTTCATTCTCGCGCAGGTAGTTATGGCTTACGCCCGGTTCTCGATTGATTATACCGGCAGCCTGCCCAACCTGCTCCTCATCAATAGCCATAGCCACAAGACAGGTCTGGTAACCCACCGCAGGTGGATCAAAGATGGCACTTACCTGGCGGATAACACCTTTTTCTTTTAACCATGCTATCCTGCTGATAACATCCTCTTCTGTGGAACGGAGCATCGACGCTATAGCACCATACGGCTCTGCCGTGATGGGAAAGTTGCGCTGCATAATATTCAGAAGATTTCGATCCCGAATATCCAAGGTTGCCCTTCGGAACCCAAAAAGAAAGGTTAAAAACGCTAGTACTTTAACATAACGAAGACCATGTGTAAAACGATATCGCAAAGACATTTACCGCACTTTTTAAATATGATAACATTCTAAATGTCTTCTACTAGAAACCAGAAATTGTTACAGAGCGGTCTTCTCAATCTGTCGAGGGCCATGGTATATCCCCACTTTAGGGGGTAACGGGGCCAAGACATATCCCCACCCC
>CAYSYZ010000096.1:0-8695 GCA_964435205.1 uncultured Desulfovibrionales bacterium | reverse complement strand
TGAACATATCTGACGCCAGGGCCATCAGTGAAGACTGTCCGAGTGTTGCCCGGGTGGGTCCTATCTGGAGTGGTATAGCCCAGACTGTGTACGGTAATCAAAACTGGAGTACCGGGGTTACCGGTACGACGCCTTCCACCTTCATAATCAGGGATTGGCCGCTGGAATCAGGCCGGTTTTTCACGGATCAGGAGGTAAACGCCGCAGCCAAGGTGGCCATCCTCGGACAGACGGTGGTAAAAAATCTCTTTGGTCCTGCCAATCCTATTGGTGAGACTATACGCATAAAGAAGATACCCTTTAATGTCATCGGCGTCCTTTCCATCAAAGGGCAATCACCCCGTGGCGACGATCAAGATGACGCCATCTACGTGCCCATCACCACCGCACAAAAGAGGTTGTTTGGTACTGCCATACCCGGTCTGGTCCGGGTGATACAGGTCCAGGCCAAAGACATAAGTCTTATGGCCAAAGCCGAAAAGGAAATTATTGCACTTCTGGAACAACGACACCGGATCCAAAAAGGCACCGACCGGGATTTTACAGTTCGCAACCTCTCCGAGATATTGGCCGCAGCCCAGACCGCATCCAATACACTATCCCTGCTTTTAGGAGCCATCGCACTGGTGTCACTTATAGTTGGTGGCATAGGCATCATGAACATAATGCTGGTATCCGTAACCGAACGAACCAGAGAAATCGGCATCCGTATGGCCGTGGGGGCAAAGGAAAGCGACATCATGAGCCAGTTTCTGATTGAGGCCGTGGTCCTGAGTCTAACGGGGGGAATAATAGGTATGGTCGTGGGAGTAACCGGCGCTCAAATCATGGCCACCATTTCCGATTGGCCGGTGCTTATTTCCTGGAAGTCACTACTTCTCGCCTTTGCATTTGCGGCTGCCGTAGGGATATTTTTCGGATTTTATCCGGCCCGCAAAGCCGCCCGACTGAATCCTATCGATGCCCTGCGTTACGAGTAAAAAAATAGTTTGGCCACAAATGAGCGCGAATTTACACAAATAAAACAGCACTATTTTAGTGAACTTGGCTATTTCCCTGTAGTCTCTCCTCTTTATCCCCTCCCGTCCGTCCTCGGCCGACCTATGGCGGCGAGGGAGGGGAGATGCTAGGATACCCTGTCCGTCTTGGCGGGCTGCAGGGTGGTTCATCAGGTCTTTCGTATTAAATTTTTCTTATATAAGTTTTTCTCTTTATTCGAGTCCATTCGTGTCAATTCGTGGCTAAACTGCTTTATCTATGTAAGTTCGTGTTCATTCGTGGCCAAATAGTTATATAAATTTCACCCTGAGGCAGTGAGTCGAACATGAAATACATGGGTCATAAGCCCTGACCAGCATCTCCAGTCCCAGTTCTATTTCCTTTTCCGGCTTATCCAGCAGAGAGGGCAAGAAAGCCTGCAGGTCGTGGTAAATGTTATTATGGTTCTGATTGGTCGGTATGATAAGATTGGCCTCCACACAGGTACCGGCCTCATCGTACACGTAATCATGGAACAAGATCCCCCGTGGCACTTCCACGGCCGACACACCTCTCCCGGCGTGAACTTTGATCGGTGGGATATCTTCAACCGCCAGACCTCGAACCAGTATGACATCCAGAATGCGTATAGAGTCTTCCACTGAGTGTACACATTCGACGATCTGGGCCACATTATTCATAAAGGTATTGTAACAAACCGGTTCAAGCCCAAAGAGGCGGGCAACCGCCCTTGCACCCTCCGTCAATTTACTGGCGTTAAGATTGAATCGGGCCAGGGCTCCAACCATGTAAGAAGCGCGGTTGTGCTTGGTGTACTTGGCCGTAGAATGAGGAACACAAAACTCATTGGTTGCTTCCTTATACTGGCTCGGTGCCCAGGTCTCTCCATCGCTTGAGCCAATCTGACCATGGTACATGGCATACTCCTCATCTGACTTGAGGGCAATATACTCCGTTTCCCGGCTGAACTGCGGCATTCTACCGGACAATGATCGAACAAGGCTGACTATAGTCTTTAGGTCAGAAAGAGCCTCTGCAAGGCCCTGGCGCAAACTCCTTAACTGGTCAAGCTCAGGGTATCGGGTAAAGCCACCCGGAACGAGCCTTTGCGGATGGGTAGTCCGCCCACAGATAGCAGCGCTAAATTCGTTTGCCAGCCGATGGACACGGATAACCGTCTTTAATTCATCCGGATGCGACTGGGCAAGGGGGATCACACTCCCCGCCCCTACCAAGTCAGGTAGAACCAGATAGCCGACATGCAGGATATGACTCTGAAGGTTTTCTGCGTGAAGTGCCAGCTTGCGAAGAAGCAGCGTTTGCTCGGAGATCTCAATACCCAGAGCTGCCTCAGTGGCCTGAAGCGAAGCCAACGTATGCCCGATGGAACATATGCCACAGATGCGAGAGGTAATGTGATGTATATCATACCATTTTCGCCCTCTGACCATAGATTCAAAAAACCGCGGAGCTTCTACGACCTCCCAGCGGCAATCTTCGATCTTGCCCTTGGAAACATTAACTACAATATGGCCATGCCCCTCGACACGGGTTAAGTGGTCGACTCGAATATGGATATCCCGTTTGGCAGAATTGCTCATCTAACTTCCTCCCGATAGCCGTCGTAAAGCCTTATTTGTTTAAGTACCTCACCAGCAGAGATGCCAAGGCGTCCCAATACTTCATGGGCCGCATCCATATTCGGGTCATCTACCGGACCACGGCAGCCCCAGCAGTAAGCCCCTTCGCTAACACAACAGGCCGCACATCCGGCTCGCGTAATCATGCCCATACAAAACTGGCCCTTGAGAAGTACGCAGACATTTTCTGCCTTTTTACACTCCACACACACCGGATAATCAGGGATAAATGGTCTCTGCCCCTGGAGCAATGCCTTAAAGACCCTCACAAACTCGTCACGGTTGATGGGGCAACCGTGGATGTTCACGTCGACCGGAACTACTGCCGAAAGCGGCCGTGCAGCATAGGTGTCATACCACTTGGCACTACCACCGTAAACATAGCGCCGTACAAATTTCTCATCCTGAAAGTTCTTGATACAATTGACACCGCCAATGGTAGCACAGGCGCCTATCGCTACCAGTATCTTGGCATTTTTTCTGATAGTCTTTAGCCTTTCCTCATCACTCCTGCGGGTAATAGAGCCTTCCACAAGGGCAATGTCATACTCATCACTTTTTTCTTTAATGGCTTCACGCCAGGTAACGATTTCCACATGGCCCAGGATATCCAATATGGCCTCTTCAACATTGACAATCTGCAATTGATCGCCTTCGCAACCCGCAAAGTCGAAGATGGCTACCCTCGGCTTGCTCATGACAGGGCCTCCTCTAAATCCTTTATCGCTACATAGTTAAAGACCGGGCCCTCTTGGCAGACGTAAATAGGACCCATCTGACAGTGGCCGCACTTGCCCAGACCACATTTCATCTTCCTTTCGAGGGATACGATGATATGGTCGTCGGCCAGACCTTTGGCCTTGGCGGCAGCAATGGCAAAACGGTACATCACGGGCGGCCCAACCATCAGAGCGTAGGTTTTTTCTGGATCAATTGTGAATTTCGGAAAGAGGGTAGTAATGACACCGATATTCCCCTTCCAAGAGTTATCACCTACATCCACGGTCTCCAGATATTCAACATCGGGACGCTTGCCCAGAGATGCCAGTTCTTCTTTGAAAAGGCGGTCAGCCGGCGTTCGGGCCCCGAACATTATGATTATCCGGCCGTAATCCTTCCGCCTCTCAAGAACGTAGTTCATAGAGGATCTTAGCGGTACAATTCCCAACCCTCCAGCCACAAACAAAAGATCTTTACCCTTGAGTTCCTCAACCGGAAAATGCGTACCATAAGGCCCACGTATACCGATGACCTCTCCTACCTTCAGGTCATGCAAGGCACCGGTAACGTTGCCCGCCCGGCGAACGCAAAGTTCAAAATCTGGCTTTTTATTGGGTGCCGAAGAAATGGAAAGGGGGCATTCCCCAACACCGAATACCGAAACCTCGACAAATTGTCCGGGTTCATGACCCAGCGGCTTTCCACTATTGGGGCGAATAACAAACAGCTTTTCCATCGCTGTCTGATCTTCTATTTTAACAATCGTGGCCAGTGCAGGCTGGTAAGGAGACAATGAGCGCATGATCAGGTACCCTCCTTCAAACGATTGAAGACAGCCAGGGGATCGGCTATATCAGACGGACATTGTGCAGAACAACGTCCACACCCGACACAGGCAATATCGCCAAAGCGGTTGTAAATAAACTGGCCTTTACGGTAAAAACGGTGGCGAAAACGGTCGGCCCGGTGTCCGCGGAAATTACCACCACCCGCTACTTTGGCAAAATCGCTCAAGAGACATCCGTCCCAGGTTCGGAAGCGACTTCCTTTCTTCAGGTCAATGGAGACTTCGTCCCGGACATCAAAACAATAGCAGGTCGGGCATACCAGATTACAAGTCCCGCAGCTAAAACAAAGACGGGCCTTTTCCTCCCAGACGACGTTATTCTCACTGCCTTCGAGAACAGCCGGAAGATCAAGATAAGAAAAACTTAACCGGTTAGCGTCACAGCGTTTCTTCACCGCTGCCCGGACCCTCTCCCTTTCCTTCACCTCAGCAGGCGTAGCGTCCCGGGTCTGCCGGCCAATCTTGAGCAGAGGGCCTCCTTTCTCACTGCCAACTTCGATTACGTAGCATTGGCCAATATCGGTCAACATCAAATCAAACCCGGTCTCCGCAGTATAGGCACCCATACTACTCCAGAACGCCCTCGGAGCAACATTTACCGGATCAACACCAATAATTGTTGTGCTCTTTCGACGTTCCAGATAGTGGTTATCCTGGGGAGCGGTGGAAAATATTTTATCCATTTGATTTATGGCCACAATGTCATAGGGATGTACACCGAAAAAGATCAAATCCTCTTTCGGCATCTCGACCTGAACTGCCTTCGGGGGCAAGTCAAAAGTTAAAAGCTGCTCGTAGGCCGGCAGGAGGTATTTTTTGGGAGGGATAAGGGTTACATCAAAAGAAAGAATCAACTCCTCAGGTGAATTAATCGGGGCATAAGTATAAAAACCATGGTCACTGGGCATTAGAGACACAGACGACTGTTCCTTTACACCAACCACGTTTTTCCTCTGTTGCAAGAGTTCAGCCACGAAAGGATGCATTCCTTCCTTTTCGATGATCGCAAGCTTCATATCTCTACCTATTAATCCTTTCCAAAATCAGAGGCTTTGTCCCAATATGCAGCCATTCCATCTGTGAGACCACAGACGATAGCACACATCAATATAACTTGACCTGTCCCTTATAGGAAACGAGGCAGGTCCTGTCAAGAGTTCTTGACCATTGTTCTTTTTTTCTCAAGTTGCCGCTCACGCCTCCAGGACAACCCTATCTTCCCCCCCCAGCTCCTTTAAAAAAACATTTATCCTCTCTGAAATGGCAGTGTTGATTTTTTTGCCCACATACTGGGGCTCAATGGGCAACTCCCGATGATCACGATCCACAAGAATAGCCAACTCAACCCTCTTGGGCCGTCCAAAGTCCATAAGGGCATCCAGCGCAGCCCTAACCGTGCGACCGGTAAATAGGACGTCATCCACCAAAACAACCTTTTTATCAACTATAGAAAAATCTATCTCCGTCTTACCAACCAGCGGTTGGCGGTCAATCATGCTCCAGTCATCACGATAAAGAGTTATGTCCAGCACACCAGTCGGAACATCCACCTGTTCCGTATGCCTGATTTTTTCCTTGAGGCGCTGCGCCAGAAAAGCGCCCCCCGTGCGGATGCCTATTAGCGCCAGTCCTTCTACGCCTTTGTTCCTTTCAAGGATCTGGTGAGCCATCCGCGTTAACACACGATCGATTTCCTTCTCATCCATCAGGGTTATTTTTCTAGCCATCATCCACGCAACCTCATTTATTTTTTCTTTAGGCCGAGTTTTTCATACAAGCGATCAAAGTCCACATGGTGTTTGATAAGTTCGACGCCTCTTTCTACCTTTTCGGTCTCGCGCAGTCTTATACGGAAAGAAAGTTTCTCCATATTCTTGGCGACGGTATAGGTGTCACCAGACAAGACAACTATGGGGACCTCTTTTTCCTCAGCTCGACTGATAATTATGTCATTTGGATATAAGTTCCCGGTCAATAGAATACACTTGGCATTGCCCTCTATCGAGGCAAGCTGGATATCCGACCGATCCCCTCCTACGATAACTCCCACGTTCTTGGATTTCAAGAAATACTCCAGGAACATATTAACCTGCATACCACCGATCAAGAACTGTTCCACCAAATTGTCAAGGCGATGATGGCAACAGATGACCTTGGCGCCGAGTTGCTCAACTATATATTCGACTTTGACTGAGGCCATATATGGATCGTAAGGTACTATTCCCAGGACGCGTATCCCTTTCCTCTCCAAATAAGGTACGATCAGGTCCCGGACATCGCCCATATATTCAGACGTTATGTTATTCAAAATGACGCCGACAAGGCCGTCTTTGAAGTTGTCCCGCGCATCTAATATACTGTCCAGATAGAATTCCCCCTGATACCGGTCAATGAGAAGGATTTTGGCTGCAAGCCGCTTTACCAGTTTTGTGGCCGGTATGCCCATATAACTGCCGGTATGGATACTTCCAGACCCCCCCACTACCATAACGTCCTTGTTAAGTGCCAGGGCATTAAAGGCCTTAACAATCTTACGGTCCAGGCCCTTCATATCCTCGCCCAGGGCCTTTACCAGAACATCTTGAGTTATGACCACCGGACAGATAAGCTCCAGCGGATCGGAAAGCTTTAAAAAACGATATATAAACCACGCATCTTTGTCGGTTAGTACGTCTTTGACCTCTACCGGCAAGATGCCCACTGGTTTTTGGTAGCCAACATTAAAGCCGTCTTTCCGCAATTGTGCCCCGATACCCATGGTAACCATGCTCTTGCCGGAATAGCCGGCCGTAGAACTTATATATAGTGTAATCATTCTAGGTCCCCCTTATGGTCAACCTCGCATCAACAGCTATGACTCCTTCACCCTTGGCCTTAGCCATTAGTGGATTTATGTCTGCCTCCACAATTTCCGGAAAATCCTGTGCCAGTTGAGACATCATAAGAAGCGCCTCCTCAATAGCCTCAATATCTGCGGATGGTTCTCCTCGAATCCCGCGTAAAAGAGGAAAAGACTTGATCTCTCTCACCATCTCGTGGGCATCTTCTCTGGCCAAAGGCACTACACGAAAAGACACATCCCTAAGCACTTCTACGTAAATACCTCCCAAGCCAAACATGGCCAGCGTCCCAAACTGTGTGTCCTTAGTCAAACCAAGAATAACCTCTTTCCCCCCGGTAATCATCTCCTGCACCATAACTCCAAGGATAGGTGTCTGAGGAATCGCAACCCGGGCCCGCGACGTTATGTTGAAGAAAGCCTTCTCTACCTCCTTTGCCGTTTTGAGCCCCAGTATGACGCCACCCACATCACTTTTATGAATAATCTGATGTGCGGAGATCTTCATGACGACCGGATAGCCAATGTTTTTGGCCGCGGCGACTGCTTCCCCTGATGTCCTGGCCAGAATACTGGCCGGGACTCTGAACCCGTAGGCCTGAAGCACCTCCCGCGCTTCGGCTTCCGCCAACTGGTTGCGTCCTTCACTACGCACCCGGTCAAATATATGCCACACCTTGTCGCGCTCCGCCCGGAAACAAAGATAGGTTCGCGAAGGTTCATCGATCCACAGGCGCTGGTGGTACATACTGTTCATTGCGGCTATGGCATCCTCCGGATAATTATAATGAGGAATACCTTCACGAAGTAATATCTTTCTGCCCTCTTCCACCCGCTTTTTTCCCATGAATGAAGCAAAAATAGGTTTTGTTGACTCCTTGGAAAATTCAGAAATCGCCCTGGCAGTTTCCGCGATATCCACCATGGCCGTTGGAGTCAGCAAGACTAAAACTGCGTGCACCTGATCGTCTGCCTGGATGACCGCCAAGGTATCACGATAACGATCCGCACCGGCGTCGCCAATAATATCCACGGGGTTGTAAAAGGAAGCAATGGGCGGCAGTATTTCTCTCAGTTTATCAATCGTCTTCTTACCTAAAGACGCCAAAATAAGATCGGAGCGGTCACAGGCATCCGCTGCAATTATGCCCGGCCCACCAGAGTTAGTGATAATGGCTATATTGGGGCCTTTGGGCAAAGGCTGGTAGGCAAAAGCCAGGGCGTAATTGAACAGGTCGTTGATAGAATGGGCGCGAATAACGCCACTCTGGCGAAAGGCGGCCTGAAACGCCGCCTCTGAGCCGGCCAGCGCGCCGGTATGCGAGGACGCTGCCTTGGCGCCGGAGGCCGTGGTTCCTGACTTGATGAGAATAATGGGCTTCTTTTTGGAAACCTCCCTGGCCACGTCCATAAAGGCCAGCCCGTCATTTATGCCCTCCAGATATCCCAAAATAACCTTGGTCTCCGGATCTTCTGACAGGGCCAGCAGCATCTCGATCTCGGAGATATCCGTCTTATTCCCCAGGCTGACGAACTTGGAAAAGCCGATGTCTTCGGCCAGAGACCAGTCCAGGATAGCCACACACAAGGCCCCGGATTGGGAGAAAAAGCCGATGTTGCCTTTAAGAGGCATGCCTGCCGCAAAAGAGG
>CAYSYZ010000095.1:0-8794 GCA_964435205.1 uncultured Desulfovibrionales bacterium | reverse complement strand
GGGTTACTTGGGCGGGCATTCTTTGAATGAACTGATTGGTGTAGAGCAGAAAGCCACGGAACTTGCTTTAACGTGCAACCGCCGTCCGAACTTGAGTATAGTTCTGCCGCAAGTGAACGCATTTACCCTGGGTCAACTCTTGTTTTTATTGGAAGTACAGACGGTTTTTGCCGGTGGGTTGTACCATGTCAATCCCCTCGACCAGCCAGCAGTGGAAGAAGGTAAACAGTTTGCCTACGGTCTTATGGGCCGACGGGGATTTGAGCACAAGTCCAGAGAATTTGAAGAAAGACCCAAAAAGAGCAAAAATTACATTGTATAGGAGAAAGGTTGCGTCCGTCACCTGAAAAAATAGAATCTGTCAGGCCTTTCAAGTTAGTCAAATTCTTTTCTTTCACCAGTCTTGCGGTCATCCTTACTTTTACTTTTGCCCTTACCTGCATCATCTCCTATCGGGCTAGGATGGTTTTACTTAAGAAAAGTGAAGAGTATGCTTTACTGCTTGCTGAGAATCTGAATCATCAGGTGTACCTGCAATTTGTTGTTCCTACCGTTAATAACTATGGCTCCGTGAGGTTACACGAGCAGAACCAGTTTGCTCTTATAGATAAGGTAGTGCGTAACACCATTCACAGCTTCCATATTGACACGGTGAATATTTACGATGCTGGGGAGAACATCATCTCTTACAGTACGGATTCATCTATGGTTGGGCGAAGAGATGTGGGGGGAATCGAGTACAGGCTCGCCTTGCGGGGGCAACATTCGTCACAGCTTGTGTCACGGGGGAGCAGGAGCAAGTGGGCCTTTTGGGCCGGGGGAGCTGTCGAGGAGAAAGAATTGAAAACGTACATCCCATTTCGGCACGAAAAACTGCTTTCTTCAGGTATGGGGCCGATAATGGGGGTATTTGAGATTACCCAGAATCTTTCTCCAGACTATGAAACTATCCAACGGTTTCAAAACGTGGTCATTATAACTTCTATTGCCATTATGACCATCCTGTTCGTAGTCCTCAGATTTATTGTAGCGCGGGCAGACCGGATTATCTACAAACGGAGCCTCGAACAACGCAAACTAGAGGAACAGCTTCATCAGGCGGAAAAACTGGCTACGCTAGGGGAAATGGTGGCGGCTGTTTCACACGAGATAAAAAATCCCCTGGGGATTATCCGGAGTACAGCAGAGATGCTAGAAAAGAAGATCAAGATGTTTGATCCGCAAAATAGCCTGGCATCAATAATTTTGGCCGAGTCTAATCGTTTAAACCGTATTGTAACTGAGTTTTTGGATTTTGCCCGCCCTCAGGTCCCGCGTTTCGTAAGATGTAATATAGGTGAGATCATAGAGAAAAACCTTGCTTTTCTCGAACCTGAATTAAACAGAGTAAATATCCAAGTGGAAAGAAACGTTGTGCCTGGAGAGATTGTTATTGATGGCGACGCGGACCTTCTTTACCGAGCGCTGTTAAACATATTTGTCAATGCCATTCAGGCCATGCCGGAAGGGGGCAATTTAATCCTGAACGTAGGTTTTTCTGACAGGACGCCGCAGAGTCTTAAAATATCAATAAGAGACACCGGGGTGGGGATTTTGCCCGAAAATGCAGCAAAGGTATTCGAACCCTTCTTTACTACCAAGAACAAGGGGAGCGGTCTTGGACTGGCTATAGTAAGCAATATCATCGAGGGACACGGTGGTAAAATTGGAATTGAAAGCGAAGTTGGAAGGGGAACTACCTTTATTATAGAGCTTCCGGTCAAACACACATGACGCGGGTGTCTTGTTTCTAGGTCAAGTTTTATCAAACAAGGACATCAAAAATTGCCCCCAAGGTCTCTTCTTCAGCTTTTGCCGCTTTTAGATTAGCTGTGTAGGCCCGCTGGGCGATCATTAAACTGGCCATCTCTTCCTCTAGAGCTACGTTAGACGATTCCGGTATCTCAGTGCTTTCATTTTCAACTGCTAAAGGAACTCCTGGCGTATCAACCTTGCTGACCGATACGCTGACGCCGGCTGGAACAGCCTCTTGAAGAACGGCCCGGCTCTTTTTGAACCCGTTTGTGTTTATATTGGCGACATTGTTCGCCGTAACCCCAAGCTTCTGTTCTAGGGCCCGGAGTGCGGATAGGGCTGGGTATGTGACGTTTAGCACCTTGATTTACCCCCCTGACGGCGGTATTACTATCCTGGTTTCCTTATCGGCACGGTTTGTACATAACTTAAAAAAAGATGGTGGTCAAGCATAGATTTTTTGACTCGTCAGGGTAGTTAATAAATAATGACAGGCGAGACTTTCTAATATATATTGGCACGCGATTAAATCCGTGTGCCGAGCGCTTTTAAATGGGTACCGGTCGGGGCTATTTTAGGCAAAAATGAGGAGAAAAAATGAATGAGAAGGCGGACAAACCTCCGCATTGCAGAAGGAACGGCAGACATCAAAAGAAAACATTAGGACCCGTCCCAAATCTTGAGGAATACGTTCGCCCAGACTGGTGGCGACACATATTCAATTCCCTTTATCTCAAAACCGATGCGGATGTCGTAGACGACCCAGAGATAACCCGCCGGGAAATTGACCTGTTTACGGAAATCCTGAAACCTTCACCTGACCAGAAGATCTTAGATCTCTGCTGTGGGCAGGGCCGCCATGCTCTGGAGCTGGCAAGGAGAGGGTATCACCAGGTGGAGGGGCTGGATCGTTCTCACTATTTGATACAGCGGGCTAAGGAGTGTGCTAAGAAGGAAACTCTGAACGTTAGGTTTGGCGAAGGGGATGCGAGACGACTTCCATACCCTTCCGACACGTTCGATGTGGTTATGATCCTTGGGAACAGTTTTGGTTATTTTGAGACGATTCAACATGATATCAGGGTTCTAAAGGAGGTTTTCAGGGTTCTGAAGCCCTGGGGACGACTCCTTGTCGATGTGGCTGACGGCGAGTACTTACAGAAAAGCTTTCAGCCCAGATCCTGGGAGTGGATAGACAAGAAGCGTTTTGTCTGTCGGGAGCGATCCCTTTCACTGGACAAACAGCGTCTGATCTCACGGGAGGTGATTACCCATGTGGAAAAAGGGGTTATCGCGGATCAATTTTATGCAGAAAGACTCTACACCCGTGAGAGTCTGGGCGAACTCCTCAAGGCAGGGGGCTTCAGCGACATTACCGTACACGGTACCATATCGCCGGATTCACAGCGGAATCAGGATTTGGGAATGACCGAAAGACGGGTCATCGTAACCGCCGCAGTCAGGAAAGAATGGAGCCTTCGCAAGAAAAAAAGAGAACCAATAAGGAATGTGGTGGTTATCCTGGGCGACCCCACGCAGCCGGATTCTCTAAAACCATTCTGCGTCTTTGATGACGACGACTTCTATACGATCGACCAGATGAAGGGTGCATTAAGAGAATTGAAGGGTTATCGAGTTACATATCTCAATAATCATGATTCTCTTATCCATGACCTGATGAAACTAAAAACCAAGATAGACCTGGTCTTTAATCTATGTGATGAGGGTTATGATAACAGTGCCCGGCAGGAGCTTCATGTGCCCGCCATTCTGGAAGTTCTGGGCATACCTTATACTGGCGGAGCCCCACAGTGTCTTGCTTTTTGTTATGACAAGTCTCTGGTGCGCGGCGTTGCAAAAGAAATGGCAATTCCCGTTCC
Organism: uncultured Desulfovibrionales bacterium; assembly: GCA_964435205.1. GTDB lineage: Bacteria > Desulfobacterota > QYQD01 > QYQD01 > QYQD01 > CAYSYZ01. The sequence continues at coordinate 5,120 of CAYSYZ010000095.1, read as the reverse complement.
AGAAGCGTTTTTCATAAAGTCGCAGGATACTACCTTTGAGCTTCCTTTTGGTTTTCCTGTAATTGTCAAACCAAACCTGGGGGATTCAAGTTTCGGGATTACGCAAACGAGCGTGGCAAATAACTCCGAGGAATTCTTGAATGCGATTTCAGAAGCAAGACAAAGATTTGGTTACGATAAACCGATACTGGTGGAAGAGTTGCTTACCGGAAAGGACCTCACCGTGGGCATAATAGGTAACCCTCCTGAATCATACACGGTGCTGCCCATTACCGAGGAGGATTACTCAGCACTCCCAGAAGGATTGCCCAGGATCTGTGGTTATGAGGCCAAGTGGCTGCCCGACTCACCTTATAGCAGGATCACATCTATCCGTGCCGATCTTCCACCGGAGACAGAGAAGTCCATTGTGGACTGGTGCTTGAAATTATTTGAGAGGCTCGAGTGTCGGGATTATGCCCGTTTTGACTGGAGGCTGGATTTCGAAGGTCATCCAAAACTACTCGAAGTGAATCCGAACCCGGGGTGGTGCTGGGACGGGCACATGGCAAAGATGGCCAGAATTGTAGGGTTTTCGTATGCCGAAATGCTGGAACTTATTTTGCGGGCAGCCGAACAACGACTTGGAGTCCAAACACCCAACAGCAAAAGGTAGGAAGGCCGGGCCTGCCGGAACTGAAACAATCTCCATCTACGATTGGTGAACAAAGTATCATCTGGAAACGAGGGAATGGATATCGGCCAGGAGTTTGCTGCGGTAATAGCCTGCCTTACAGGTATTGCCCATGATCATATCGTTTCTTTATAAGCACAGTCCTTGCTATGGCAGTGAAGCTGCTTGGTATTATCCCTGTTGATCTTGAGCAGTAACAAAGGTGCCTTACACTGGGGACATTCCTGCGCGACCGGTTGTTCCCACGTGGCAAATGCACAGCGAGGGTAATTACTGCAGCCATAGAAGGTTCGCCCTTTTTTGGTACTCTTTTGAATAATCTCCCCACCACAACCTGACTCCGGGCACTTTACACCTGTACCCAGGGGCCGTGTGTTTTTGCATTCCGGATAGCCAGAGCAGGCCAGGAAGGCACCAAACTTACCCCTTTTCTGAATCATGGGCCGGCCACATTTTTCGCAGGTTCCGTATGATTTTTCGTCCTTTTTTTGGATCTCGATTTTACCGTTTCGGCCACGGCTAAAATCTTTAGTGTTCCTGCAGGCAGGGTAATTAGAGCAGGCCAGGAAGGGGCCACTTTTGCCGGTTTTGATGACCATAGGATGACCACATTTTTCGCACGTCACATCCGTTGGAAGCCCCTGACCCTTAAGCGAAATCATGTTGCTTTCGGCGTGTTGCAGTCGCTCTTTAAAGGGGACGTAGAAATGCCGCAGCGTCTCCACCCAGTTGGCCTGGGCTTCTTCGATTTTGTCCAGTTCATCTTCCATCTGAGCCGTAAATTTGACGTTGAGTACATCCGGAAAGTGATCGACGAGCAGGTCGGTGACGAGGAAGCCGAGTTCGGTGGGGTTAAGGTATCCTTTCTCCAGGCGAACGTATTTTCGAGTCTGGATTTGTGAGAGGATACTGGCGTAGGTACTTGGCCGGCCAATGCCGCTTTCTTCCAGGGTTCTTATCAGGGTGGCCTCGGTAAAGCGGGGCGGTGGCTGGGTAAAGTGTTGTTTGGGGGTCAAATTAAGAAGTTTTAGTATCTCTCCCATGGTAAGTTTAGGCAGCGCCACTGCCCCGGGTTCTCCGGTTTCGTCCAGTCCTTCTACGTAGAGGGCCATAAATCCAGGAAATTTAAGTACATTTCCCGTGGCGCGAAAACCATAAGAGCCGGCCTCTATTTCTACGACGGTTTGATCTATAACTGCGGAAGACATCTGACTGGCAGTGAATCTCTTCCAGATGAGTTCGTACAAGAGAAAATGATCCTTAGAAAGGATTGTTTTTATCTTCTCTGGAGCGAGCGGGGGGTCTGTAGGCCGAATGGCCTCATGGGCTTCTTGAGCACCTTTACGGCTTTTATAAACGTTTGGCCTTCCTGGCACGTAGGCCGGGCCAAAAGCCTGTTCTATTAAATCTCTGGCCGCGGTTACCGCTTCTGCACTGAGACGTGTGGAGTCGGTACGCATATAAGTGATAAGACCGACCGGGCCTTCCTCACCCAGATCTATTCCCTCATAGAGTTGCTGGGCCAGGAGCATGGTTTTCTTGGCCGTAAAGCGGAGCTTACGATAAGCCTCCTGCTGCAGGGTGCTGGTTATGAAAGGGGGACTGGGGTGCCGTCTCTTTTCCTTGCACTCAACTTTTGTGACCCGGAAGTCCTGGCCTTCTAAGTCCTTTAGTATTTTTCCGGCCTGGGTCTGATCCTTAATCTTTAATTTCTTCTGGTCGGAGCTTACTAGTCTGGCTTCGAAGGCCGGGGGCATTTTGGCCTCCAAACTGGCAGCTATAGACCAGTATTCTTCGGGTTCAAAGGCTTGGATTTCTCGCTCCCGTTCGCAGATGATGCGGACGGTCACCGACTGCACGCGGCCTGCGGAAAGACCTTTTTGGACTTTTTTCCAAAGAATAGGGGAGATCTGGTATCCAACTAGCCGATCCAGAATCCTGCGAGCCTGCTGAGATTCAAACTTGTGAACATCAATAGATGCTGGCGCTGCCAGCGCCTCAGCAATAGCCCTGGGGGTAAATTCATTGAACAGGACGCGATGGAATGTCTTGCCCGCAGATTCCAGCTCATCCTTGATATGCCAGGCTATGGCCTCGCCTTCACGGTCTGGATCTGGGCCAAGGTAAATGTCCTTTGCATCCCGGGCAGCCTTCTTCAGCTCCTGGATAATTTTTGCCTTGCCTTTTATAACCTTATATTCAGGCCGAAAGTCATGTTCGATATCCACGCCCAGGTTGCTTTCCGGCAGGTCTTTAATATGACCTATAGAAGCCTTTACTGTGAATTTGTTCCCGACATATTTTTGCAGCGTTTTGGCCTTGGTTGGCGATTCGACGATGAGAAGTGATTTCGACATATTATTCCTGTTATTTCCTGACAAATAGTTTTCCCGGTAATTGGTGGACCAGGCATTTTAGTTCGAGATGGAGAAGAATGCTGTTTATAGTTTGTACAGGTAGATTTCCCCGCCGGACAAGCTCGTCAATATGTTGGGGATATTCCTCGACCATTTCGAGGACATTCTTTTCTTCAGGAGAAAGATCGAGAGATGCAGCCTGACTTCTTGGAGTTATTGCGGCTTTGGACGCCGGTTTGGGTGATAACTTTATTGATGGGCGAAGTTCCTCCACTATATCTTCCGCGCATTCGACGAGTTTTGCCCCCTGTTTGATGAGCTTATGGGTTCCACTGCTCCGGAGCGAGTTTATACTGCCAGGCACGGCGAAGACCTCACGCCCCTGTTCAAGGGCAAAATTAGCGGTTATTAAGGAGCCGCTTTTTTGGGTGGCTTCAACGATGACCGTGCCCAGGGCCAGGCCGCTGATGATCCGGTTACGGATAGGAAAATTTCTGGGTTCGGGCGGGGTGCCAAAAGGGTACTCAGATACAACTGCGCCATTTTCGCCAATTTTACGATACAGATTTCTGTTTTCTTCAGGATAGATGACGTCCAGGCCTGAACCCAGGACAGCAATGGTTCGCCCTTTGGCGGACAGAGCGCCGACGTGAGCTGCAGTGTCGATGCCGCGTGCCATGCCGCTGACAATGGTCAGGCCATGGCTGACCAGCGAGCAACAGAGCGCCTCGGCAGCGTTTTGTCCATAATGGGTGGCATGACGTGACCCGACCACCGCTACGCTGAAGTGGTCGGTTTCAACGAAATTGCCCTTAACGTAAAGCATTGCCGGTGCATCATATATACTTTTCAGATTTTGCGGATAGCTCTCGTCCAGAAAAGTGATGATTTTTACTCCATATTTATGAACTAATTCTAGTTCTTGCTTGGCACGCTCCTTGGTAGAAAAACCGCGTATCGCCTCAACGGTGGCGGGACGAATTCCCTTTACCGCTGTAAGTTCAGGTTGCCTGGCTTTGAATACCTCAACTGGCGTCCCAAAACGCGCGATAAGCTGCCGGTAGGTGACCCCACCAATACCGGGGACCAAATGGAGGGCCAACCAATATATTAAGTCATCCATTTATGTTTTGAAGGAGTTTTAAACGTGGCTGACTATAATAGATAGAACAGAAGTGTCAAGACCTTTTAACTTGAGGTTACTATAGGGTCGCAAGCATTAATACAAAACATTAAACACTTATGTTCATTAAAAATCATCTGGAATCTGTAGTTCACGCTGGAATTCAGCTAGGTCAACTTCTTGCGAAAAACACTCCACGCAATTATCTACGCCCGCGCGTTTATCAATTTCGGGTTCGAGCCCTGTTTGACGGTGCTTAGCTTTTTCGATCCCTTCCTTATGGCCTGTGCATTTAGACAATTCAAGTTTCATGCTTGGATAAATGAGGTGTGGGTTACTTATAGCTTTGGCATTCTTGGCCCACAAATATGGCCACAGATTAGCGTCGCCTTGATATTTCTGGGAGATTTCGAAAAGAGTATCGCCCTCTTTCACAAAATAAGCTGTAGTCTCGCTAGCAAGCAAGGTTCCGGCATAAACTGTGAAAGAAAGAGTGATAAGCACAATAAGCTTAGCACACTTTTTCATTTCAGGGCCTCCACGGGTTCCTTGAACAGATCGGCCATTAACATGCTGATGGCTTGTTTGGTTAGTTCAGAGAATGCGGTGTATGGATGCCGTGCGTCAAAAGCAAATGAACTATCCGGAATGTATTCTAATCCTACCCTGTTGGACCATAAAATTTCCCCTGTCTTTGCATCCTGCGCATATAACCTAAGTTCAATTACGTTGGTCATATCCTTAGGGTTGTGTAGGGCCGATAAGATACCCAGACCAGCGCCAATTCCGGCACCGGAAACAGTTCCTCCCCAATAATGAGTTGATGCATTTTTGCCTAACGCTCCTCCGACTACAGACCCTACGCCAGCTCCCGTTATTGTATTGTCTATAATGCCCAAGTCTGTATCATAGGTTTCGCCTGCAAAACCGAACAAAACGCCGGTTATGGGCTTTATAATCAGAGGTA
>CAYSYZ010000094.1:0-8992 GCA_964435205.1 uncultured Desulfovibrionales bacterium | reverse complement strand
CGGTGTCTCCATGGCTCATCCAGCATTTGGTCTCTTTTTCAATTCCATGGAAAATACCCGTGGCATTTTTTATGCGCAGCTCGGCAAACCCATATTCTCTCTTTTCAGCCTTTCTTACTTTGCCCCCCAAGGCATCCACCATGTACTGCATACCGTAGCAGATGCCAAGAATGGGAATACCTAAGTCAAAGATGCCCGAATCCACCCTGGGACTGTTCTTCTCATAGATGCTTCCCGGACCTCCGGACAGGATAATCCCTTCCGGAGAAAGGGTCTTGATCTGTGCGATTTCTATCCCGGGAGCTTCAATTTGACAGTAGACCTGATGCTCGCGCACCCCTCTGGCAATAAGCTGGTTGTATTGAGAACCAAAGTCAATGATCAGGATCAAGTTTGTGCGCCTCCTTTCTTTTTTATAAAACTGATAAACTCGTCAAACAGGTAGCTTGCATCGTGAGGGCCGGGAGAGGCCTCGGGATGATACTGCACCGAGAAAATGGGCAGAGTGCGATGTCTCATACCCTCAAGGGTCTGGTCGTTCAGGTTGATATGGGTTATCTGAACCTCCGGATCTTTTATCGAGTCGATATCGACACAAAAACCGTGGTTTTGGGCTGTGATCTCTACCTTGCCGGTCAAGAGATTTTTAACTGGATGGTTTGCCCCTCGGTGGCCGAATTTCAGTTTATAGGTTTTACCGCCCAAGGCGAGGCCCAGAAGTTGATGGCCCAGGCAGATACCAAACATGGGATAGTGGGGCATCAGGCGCTTTATGGTATCAACAGCATAAGTAATAGGCTCGGGGTCTCCAGGACCATTAGAAAGTACGATGCCATCAGGGTTTATGATTCTGATTTCCTCGGCGCTGGTATGAGCGGGTACCACTGTTACATCGCATCCCCTTTGGGCTAGGCTTCGTATTATGTTAAATTTTATGCCGCAGTCCAGTGCGACGACCTTAAAGCAAGCCTCTTGCTCCTGTGCCCACTGATAAGGCTCGTGACAGGTGACCTCTTTGACTATATCCCGGCCGACCAGACCTTGAGAGGCCTTTGCTTTCTTGACTAGAGAAACAGGGTCGAGATCACTGGTTGAGATAACTCCCTTCATCGCCCCGGCCAGCCTGATATGTCGCGTCAGGGCGCGGGTATCTATCCCTTCAATGGCCATAACTCCTTGCTGGTTCAGATAATCTGCCAGGGTCTTTTGAGATCGCCAATTGCTCGGCGTAGGTTCATACTCCCTGACCACAAAACCCTCGACCTGAATCCGGTTTGATTCGATGTCGTCAGAATTGACGCCATAATTGCCAATGAGGGGATAGGTCATAGTCACAATTTGACCCTTATATGAGGGATCTGTCAGGATCTCCTGGTAGCCGGTCATGCTTGTGTTAAAGACCACCTCGCCCGATGCCTCTCTTTCACCGGCAAAGGTATGCCCATAAAATATGGTCCCATCTTCTAAGGCCAATAATGCTTTCATCTTAACAGTTACCAGTGCATACGCACTTTTACGCCCCGGGCGTGCAGTTCATCCTTAATCTGCTTTATGGTGTATGTCCCATAATGGACGATGGAAGCCACAAGGGCAGCATTGGCCTTGCCCGTTGTCAGGACGTCATAGATATGATCGATCTTTCCGGCACCGCCCGAGGCTATGACCGGGATGTTTACGTTTTCAGATATAAGCCGGGTCAAGGCCGTTTCATAGCCCTGCTGGGAGCCGTCTGCATCAATAGAATTCAGGCATATCTCTCCTGCCCCTGAGTTTTCTGCTTCTCTGGCCCAGGCCAGGCCGTCAATCCCGGTATAGATTCTGCCGCCGTGAATCACAATCTCATAGCCGGAAGGGATCTTGCGAGAGGTTTCGACCTTTTTCACATCCATGCCGAGGACAATACACTGGCTGCCGAAAGCCCTTGCTCCTTCCGAGATGATCTGAGGATTTTCGACCGCTGCCGTGTTTACGCTCACCTTTTCGGCCCCGGCCAGAAGCACTCGGCGCATATCCTCAATGGTCCTGATACCTCCACCCACCGAGAAGGGTATAAATATCTCCCCGGCCACGCGGCACACCACATTAATCATGATATCCCGCTTATCGCTTGAAGCCGTAATGTCATAAAAAACGATCTCATCTGCCCCCTGTTCATAATAGAACCTGGCCATCTCCACCGGATCACCAATATCTAGATTCTCTTTGAACCTTATACCCTTGGTCGTCTTGCCATCCCTTACATCGAGACAGGGTATAATCCTTTTACTCAGCATATTGACCGTTCCAGGTGCAAAAATTCTTTAGGAGCCTCAGTCCAGGCGTACCGCTTTTTTCCGGATGGAACTGCACGGCGATCAGGTTTTTACAACCAATTATGGAGGGAAACTCTATGCCGTAGTCAGTCGTCCCAAACACATATTCATCCGAGGCGGGCCGGGGATAGTAGGCATGGACAAAATAGAACTCATCGGAAGGTGTGATCCCCTCCAAAACCGGGTGTCTTTTGCGTAAATGCACACTGTTCCATCCCATATGGGGTATCTTAAGACGCCCATTTCCCTCAGATAAAAGAAGATCAGGAAATCGTTGAGCCATTCCCTTGATTAATCCCAGGCAGTCAGCCTTATTCTCTTCGCTTTTTTCCAGAATGATCTGGGCACCCAGGCAAATTCCGAGGATCGGTTTTCCGGCCTGGAAACTTTGCATCAAAATCTTGTCCAAACCCAGACGCCTCAGGTCTGCCATGGCCTTCCCGGCTGCCCCCACGCCCGGAAAAACAATCTTTTCAGAACTTAAGATATCTTCTTTATCTTGGGTTATCCGGCAGGGGAACCCTAATCTTTTCAGGGCACGCTCCACACTGGTCAGGTTGCCAGCTTTATAATCAATAATTGCAAACATTACATTTATTTATACCACTAAGGGAAAATTTCGCCATAAAAGACTTTGGAGGTTGAACAAACTCATCATAATATATCCGGTCGCGGCAGCAACCCCGCCCGTTCTATAATGTCCGCAAGCCTTTCCTCGCACCCTATGGCCATGATGTGGACTCCCCGAACACCTTTTGTCTGCTTGAGCTCTTCTATCTGCTCAATACAGATGTTAATCCCTTCCTCCTGCTGTTTATCTTCAGGCACCGCACCCAGACGATCGATGATAGTGTGAGGGATCACGATCCCGGGGACGTTATCTCGCAGATGACGGGCCATTTTCACCGACTTGAGTGGAACCACCCCGGCTATGATGGGGCACTGATCTGTTAAACCCTGTTCTGTGGCCTGGTCTAACCACCTCTTGAAACGTTCCATGTCCAGCAGGGGTTGCGTTTGGATAAAGTCTGCGCCTGCAGTGATCTTCTTTTGCAGGCGCATGATATGCAATTCAAGGGATTCAACAAACGGGTTGGCAGCCCCTCCAATAAAGAATTTCGGAGCCCCTGAAATCTTTTTTCCGTTCATCAGACACCCTTGATCTCGTATCTGTTTCACGGCCATGATCCACTGGATAGAATCGAGGTCAAAGACCTTTTTGGCCTGTGGGTGATCTCCTCTTGCCTGGTGGTCTCCGGTCAGGCAGAGAATGTTTTGAATCCCCAGGGCAGAAGCACCCAGAAGGTCGCTTTGGAGGGCGATACGGTTTCTATCCCGTGTTACCATTTGGAGGATGGGTTCTATTCCCATATCCAGGAGCATCTTGGATAGAGCCCAACTGGACATCCGGACGCATGCAGTAGGATTATCATTCACATTCACCGCGTCGACCTTCCCCCCTAGTTGGGCTGCATTCTGGCGTATCCAATCCATATCCGTCCCTCGGGGAGGGGTAAATTCACAGGTTACCGCAAATTTCCCAAGGGCAAGTATTTTTTGGAGGTTGGTTTCGGTCTTCATAACGTCAAATCCTCCCTGATGATTTTGCGCGGCCCTCCTGACAGGCTGGTTGACCAGTCTTTAGCGCCGATGTTTTGTGCCAGCCGGTCCAGTTGCCCCAACTTTTTCATACGCTTGTAGATAAGCTCCCAGACACAATCCATATCTCTGTTTGCCTCGCATTTCCCATCTGCGGAGCCTCCGCACGGCCCGTTGAGGATCCCTTTTGCGCAGCGGGTAATGGGACACAGCCCTCCAAAATTGTGAATCCCGCAATTTCCACAGGCAGAACAATATTCTCCCCATATCCCGTGCTCAACGGTTCCTCCCATAAAGCTGGTATTGAGTCCCGGAAGAACTACCATGGTGTCGAAAGTCTCTGCAATATACTGAGGGCCTATGCTACAGGCTAATGATATGATGGCGTCGTAGTTGTTCTTTTTGATGGGATCGTTGAGCCAGCTAATGAACTCGGGCTCACACTGACGGTCAAGGGTGAGTTCGTCAATAGTGACAGGGTTCCCCCTTTTTTCACGTGCGATCCTGAGAGCAGCCGCAAGTATGGCCACTTCCTTTTTACCGCCGGCGTTACAAACCGTGACGCAACCTTTGCAGCCGACCATCAAGATGTTGTTGTATCCATCGATCATTGCAAGGAGTTCCCGGATGGGTTTGTGTTCTCCAACAATCATAGTTAAAGACTCCCTTTATTCGTTATTGGTTATTGGTCATCGGGTACTTATCATTACAAGTTGGTTTAATCCTTATAACTTTTTTACCAGATAATAAATTGTAGTTACAGCACCTTTCGCCTAAACTGCCGCTGCAGCATTAGAAATCTAACAACTAATAACTAAATAACAAAAGATCATTGATCTTTTCGCTTTATCGGGTTAGGTCCCAATGCGCGAATTTTCTCGGTCATCATTTTTGCCACCCGGGCAAATTCCGGAGCGTCAGATGCAGATATATTGAACATCTGCACACGATCATGTTCAATCCCTATCTCATCCAGCATCTTCCTGATATAGGCAACCCTTTTTTGGGCCTTGATGTTTCCGGTGAGAAAATGGCAGTCTCCTTCCATACAGCCGGTTACATAGACGCCATCCGCACCGTCCTGGAGCGCCCGAAGCAGATAAATGGGGTCCACCCGCCCGGAGCACGGGACCAGAATGACCTTTATATTCGGAGGATAGGACATTCTTATGGAACCGGCCAGATCTGCGGCGGCATATGAACAATAATTACAACAAAAAGCGATAATTTGTGGCTCAAATTTTTCAGTCATGCTCAAACAGTCCATCTACCTTCGCCTCTATTTGCTTACTCGTATAGTGGCGTACCGTTATAGCCTGTGCCGGGCATTCCGCGGCACACATTCCACATCCCCTGCATCGAGCCGGATCAATCTGTGAGACGCCGTCTTCATTGATAAAGGGGACGTTGTACGGACATGTCCGGACGCAGGTCATGCAGGCGGCGCAGAGTTCCGGATCTACCTCCGAGGATGGTCCCACATACATGGCATCTTTTGAAAGGATAGACATTGCCCTTCCCGCTGCGCCAACTGCTTGTGCCATGGTCTCCTCCGGAAGTTTTGGACTGTGTCCGTCCCCGCATAGAAACATTCCATCGGTGGCGAAGTCGAGCGGTCGCAACTTGATATGTGCCTCGAGAAAGAATCCCTGGTCATCCCGTGGCAGCTTGAATATACCGGCGATCTGAGATGCCATGCTGTGAGGCCGCAGCGCCGTACTCAATACAATCCGGTCAGGTGAAACAATCACCTTGCGCCCCAATGAAGGCTCGATAAAGCCTATCTTCAGTGTTCCACCGTCTTCAAAAACCTCGGGAGGAGTCTCTGGTTCATACCGGACAAATATGACGCCGCACTGGCGGGCCTTTTTATAGAAGACTTCTTTGAACCCGAATGTTCGAATATCTCTGTAAAGGACGATTACATCCATATACGGGTTTAGGTCCTTAAGCCTGAGAGCGTTTGCAACGGCCTGGCTGCAACATGCCCGGCTGCAATATGGATGCTCCTTGGTCCTTGAACCAACACATTGTATCATTACCACGGAGCGGAAAGACTTTACGAGGTCCGGCTTCGTACCAATTCTCCTGTCTAGCTCACTCTGTGTGATAACATGGGGGTTCTTCCCGTACAGATATTCATCGGGCTGGTATCCCTCTGATCCGGTAGCGATGATTGCGGTACCGTGCCGGACCGAAACCTTTGTTCCGTCAGCATTCTTGATCACTGTGCGGAAGCTTCCTACATGTCCGGCAAATTCTTCCGCCACGGCACCTTTGTGGATCGTGATACGGGAATGCTTTTCGACCTTTTGTATAAGTCCTTTTACATATTGCGCCGGGTCAAATCCCTCAAGGGTGGGGAGACTATCGATATGACGCCCTCCCAGGCGATCAACCTGTTCCACGAGGTAGGTTTCGAACCCATGATCCGCGAGTTCCAGAGCGGCCGTGAGGCCGGCAAGTCCTCCACCTACCACAAGGCCTGCCGGAACAACGGTGACCGGCTTGCTGATAATCGGTTCCTGAAAAGCGGCACGCTTCACAGACATGTGAATCAAATCTTTGGCCTTTTGCGTGGCCAATGCTGGATCGTCCGCATGAACCCATGAACACTGGTTTCTGATATTTGCCATCTCCAGTAGGTAAGGGTTAAGACAGGCTTCTCTAAGTGTGGCCATGAAAAGCCGTTCATGCGTCTTGGGAGAACATGATGCCACCACAATGCGGTTGAGGTCATGCTCCACGATGAGTTTCTTCATCCGCACCTTGGAATCGGTCGAGCAGGCAAAGAGAAACACATCCGACAAGGCCACGCCCGGTAATTGCCCGGCGTATTCAGCTGCCGCTTGCACGTCAACTACCCCCGCAATATTAGTACCACAGCAACAGACAAATACCCCAATCCGCGGTTCACGCCCAAAAAGAGATTTCTCCGGAGGGAGAGAAGGGAGGGTAATCTCGTGTCCCCGGGCAGAGGCAATGGGAAGAGACGCCTCGGCGGCGGCAGCGCTTGCCTGGGCCACGGTCTCAGGTATATCTTTGGGGACCTCAAACCCTCCGCACACATAAACTCCTTCTCGTGACGTGGAGAGCGGATTATCACTTTGCGTTTCGGCAAATCCGAACGGGTTGAGGTTAATCTGCAGCCGTCCTGCCAGGAGTTTAGCCTCGGAGGAGGGAGAAAGACCGACCGAAAGAACCACCATAGAAAAGACCTCTTCTCGTTTTTTACCTGTATTCGGGTCCTGGTATGTAAGGACAAGATCGTTTGTTATCGGATTTTCCGCCACACGTGAGATCATCGACCTTACATAGCGAACGTTGCTCTGTTCCCTCGCACGAGTGCAATATGCGTCGAAGCCTTTTCCCTGCGCCCTCAAATCCATATAGAAGATCGTAGGCTTGAGCTCGCGATGATGAATTCGCGCGATAACAGCTTCTTTGGTGGCGGCCATGCAGCATATAGAGGAACAAAATTCCCGCCCGCTTCTGATAGACTCCCTGGAGCCTACACACTGAATCCATGCCACCTTTCCCGGTACGGTCTTGTCCGAAGGTCTTAGTACGTGCCCATCCGACGGGCCGGTTGCCGAAAGGCACCTCTCGAACTCCATGGTTGTGATGACATTTTGATACCTTCCGTACCCATATTCCGCTGCTCTTTCGGCTCTGAACAGATCAACACCGGGCGCAAGTATAACCGACCCCACCTTCACTGAGACCTCTTTTTCGGTCTGGGTGAAATCGATCGCGTTGTTCTTGCAGAATTTTTCACAGGCCCGGCATTTTCCCTTCTTGAAGTAAATACAGTGATCTTTGTCGATTGCATACACAAGTGGGACCGCCTGAGGGTAAAGCAGGTATATGGCCTTGCGACTTTTTAATCCCTCATTGTATTCATCGGCGACCTTTACAGGGCATTTTTGTGCGCATATGCCGCATCCAACGCATTTTTCCTCGTTCACATAGCGGGGATGCTTCTTGACAATTGCGTTAAAATTTCCCACCGATCCTTCCAGCCCGGTCAGTTCGGCCATGGTCATAATACGTATGTTAGGATGGCTAGCGCATCCGATGAGCTTGGGAGAGATCATGCACATGGCACAGTCATTGGTCGGAAAGGTCTTGTCGAGCTGACTCATTCTGCCGCCTATGGAACTTTTACGTTCAACAAGGTAGACCAAATATCCTGACTCAGCGAGATCAAGGGATGCCTGTATGCCGGCGATCCCGCCTCCCACCACCATTACTGCGCCTGTTGGCTCTGTTGTCTGTGCGTTTAGCATTGTTTTAACGGAATCTTCCAATCCTCAGTTTTCGTGTCATATATCATCTGTGAAGCATAAGCTCACCTTAGAAGTTTTTTCTTTTTCAAAAACTGAATCGGATCCACCATGTGTCGTTTCAACCAGGTGGAAGTCCCTTTGAGTCCGAGGGCAAGACCGATCAGTTCTGTAAAATAAAAGATCGGGAGGTTGTAATTTCCCCGGAACTGCTTAGAGATATCTTCCTGGTATAAATCTAAATTTGCCTGGCACATTTGGCAGGAAACAATTATACATTCCGCCCCTGCTTCGAGTGCCTGGTCATAAAGCTTTTTCACCAAGGTATACACGATATCCGGACGAGATACTGAAAAGCTCGCTCCGCAACAATCTGTCTTGTAAGACCACGGTCTGACATCAATCCCCAATGCCTTAGCTACGTTGTCCATATCACATGGATTCTCATAGTCCACGCTCCCCGTAACCTTGGGAGGACGGTTTGCCATACAGCCGTAATAGCAGACAGCTTTCAGGACATCCAGAGGGGATTGAACACGGGATTGTACCTTGCCGAGCCATTCGGTTTGCCCCATAAACGATGCCAGGTCATATATGTAGATACCTGACTGAATGGACTTCTGCGCCCGTTTCAAACGGTTGTAACAGAGTGGGCAGGGGACCAGCATGCTATTCCCTGACTGTTTGGCTCCCGACAGATTCAGAGCAGGAAGAGAGGTGGCCAATCCCTCATCCATGCTGTGTGCCGAGGTCGCCCCGCAGCAGGTCCAGTCGGGTGGTTCATGCAGGTGTATA
>CAYSYZ010000093.1:0-9007 GCA_964435205.1 uncultured Desulfovibrionales bacterium | reverse complement strand
TCTCCCAATACTCGGCTCGACTCATTAATTGTAAGTACAGCGGTTTTGACGCTCTCATCAGCAGCTTGTAAAACAGGTACTGCACTGGATGCTCGTTCTCTATTTTGTGCCGTCTGGCTCTTACAGCGTTCCAGTACGCCTGCCAGTTTGCCTCCCAAATCAACGGCCAGAGTGACCACATGCTGAAGCAGAGAAGATGCTTCCGCCGCCGTATCACCCCAGGAAGCCGAAAGGTGCTGCATGTCTTCAGCAAGAACCGAAACCGCACGCCCCATGGTTCCAAGCCTTGCCGCCTGCACCAGGGCGTTAAGGGCAAGCATCTGCATATCCAGGCGGAGTCTATCCATTTTGGTTTGATTGCTCCCCACCCGCTCTACCAGTCCCGAAACGTTGCCAATGACCCCGGACAGCTCCTCGGTAAGCACAAAACCATCCCTCAGCTGGCCACCCAAAGCTTCCATCTTTGGTCCAAGCCTGGCCAGGGTACTGTTTCCCCCGTCCTGAGTTGCCCCCATAGCGCTGGCAATGTGGTTTACATGTTCCTTTATCTTCTCACCAATTCCTTCCAGCGCGGTTATTATATTCCAGCCAGCAGCAGCGATTTCTCCTTTCACATTATGAAGCTGTGCAGTCTGTACTTTTAAGTGGGCATAAAATGGGCTCAGCTCTTCAGAATTACATTCTTCAGGATTCCTTCCATTTAGAATCTCCCCGGCCTCTGCCAGAGCAGCCTGTACATGTTCAATCTGCTGCTTCGTTATATCCTGAAACTGCAAGGCAGACACAATTTCTCCAACCTCCCTGGATACTCCTTCATTGAAATGGTCGATCTCTTCTGAAAGGTGAGCCACCTGCGAAAAAGCAGCCGCTTCAATCTCCAATGCATTCCTAACTTCCTGTGAAACCCAGTCATACTGTTTACGTTGAAACTCCAGCCGGGCACCCAGAAATGTCTCTGCTTCTCTTATGTTTTTCAATGCCTGCTTTGCCTCGGCCTCAAAAGCCGATACGTAGCCATAAAGCGCATCGGAGAAGTTATTGGCCTGTTCCGATAGGAA
This sequence comes from uncultured Desulfovibrionales bacterium, assembly GCA_964435205.1. GTDB lineage: Bacteria > Desulfobacterota > QYQD01 > QYQD01 > QYQD01 > CAYSYZ01. Next base: position 7,949 of record CAYSYZ010000093.1, on the reverse strand, counting down.
AGCGAAATTGCTACCTATATCGCCCAGCCGGCCGCTCTCAATTCGTATATAAGTGCCCAGCAGTCTGGTCATAAGGGCCAGTCTTTCCAGGGCATAATGCCCATGGTCCAGAGTTTCGAGTTTGCTCTTAATCGTAGAAATATCCCCGATAGCTTTTGTAGACTCGTCGAGAGTAGTGCGTAAGGCATCCAGCGAAGTGTTGAAGATATCCCTTACATCCAGAAACAAGTCCGTAACCTTTCGTCCCCCATCCAGATAGGCTGCTCTTCTGGCCTGTTCTGAAAGATCATGTGCCCGGAGAGAAATAGACTCCAGCTCCGCACCCAGTCGCAAAAATTCGGGTTCAATGTCACTGCATAACTGCGGCAGATATCTTCGGCATTCGTCCAGTTCCTTTACTCGATTCTGCCCGGCACGGTGCTTCCTGCCCGGAAGAATCCCCCGGTAGCACTTGACTATCTGTTTGAATTGCTTCTTAACCAATTCCCAAACCTTGCAAGCGGGCATTAGAGCCTTGTCCCTAAACCTGCTTCAAGCGTAATACCGCAACCAAAATTACGGCGTTCAAACTGTATGACACTCTGGTAGAAAGGACTCGGTGGAAATCGTGGTGTAGTTTTTGCAACACTACCCACTATATTTCTTTATCGGGGTAACGTGTGCATGACTAAACAGCAAAAAAAAGCGCGAACTTGCTAGGAAAGTATCACCAGGAACCTAGTACTATGGAAGGGTCAACAGGTAGGATTTAGGCTTTGTCTTGCTCTTGTTTCTTTCTCAAACCGTAAAAAACACCGCCGAATTGCCAAGAAGGTGTCACTTAGAAAACTAGGGCTGTAGTAGGGTTAATAGATAGGATTTAAGGTTTGCCTTACTCTTGATTAAGCCAAGTTTCCTTCTCAAATTGTACCGGTGGACTTCTACCGCCCTTATAGACATATTCAACAATTCGGCTATCTCTTTAGTGACTTTGCCCTCTTTTATAAGGTTGGCCACCTGGATTTCCTTGGCGGTAAGATTTGAAAATTTCGTTGATAACTTGTGCGAAAATGGAGAAATAATATCGTTTAGATTTGCTTCGAGAAGATATACATACCCCATCTCCCCGGTGCCTAATCGGGTCCTTTTTAATTTCTCTACATACGGCATGATCAACTTCTTCACGTTGCTCAGGATTTTTTCCTCGATCTCTTCCTTTTCTTTGCCCACATGCTTTAACAAAAATCTCAACGAGGTAATGGCTTCCTCAAGAGACTGCGACTTGGCCTCCAATTCTGCGTCCCTTTCGCGTAGCACCTTTTCCGCCCGCTTTTGCTCGGTGATATCTCTTACAATCGCCACGATTTCCACAGGCTCTCCGTCATCGCCTTTCAATAAAGTAAAGGATACATATGCTGGAAAAGATGTTCCATCTTTTCTGGTATGCCCTATTTCACCCACCCATAAACCCTGTGTTTTTATTTGAGGTAAAAACAGTTTGTATTCATCCGTCTGTTCCTTACTGTGTAAATTCACGATTTTTCCCCCGACTATCTCTTCGGGGGAATAACCAAGCATCCGGGCAAAAGCATCGTTCACATACGTAACCTTTAGTTTCAAGTCACATATTGCTATACCATCAATAGATTGCTCAACGGCGGAACTTAGTCTTCTTATCTTCGCTTCTGCCTTTCTGCGTTCTTCTATTTTCTGCTTTAACTCACGGCTAGCTCTCCCCAATTCGATAGTCCGCTCTTGTACCCGTCTTTCCAGGTTCTCACGAGCCTTTCGCAGTGCCTCCTCTGCCCGCTTGCGCTCGGTGATGTCTCTGGCAAATTCGACTGCCCCAGTGAGGTTTCCGTGTTCATCCATTATTGGATAGGAAAATATCTCAAAACTTCTACCTCCGGTCGACGCTTCATCTTCAATCGTGGTCATTCGATAGGCGGCAGCCCTAGTGCGATATGCCTCGGCGACCGCACAATTCGGACAACGATCTTTCCGGCCCTTCAGAATCTCAAAGCACTTACGGCCAAGGACCGATTCCTTGTCGGGCAGGCCGAACACCTTGATTAGGACACCATTGACATCCGTTAGATTGAAATCGAAATCAACGACAACCATGATATCCTGGATAGCATCGAGGGAAGCTCGCAGCTTTCGGTAAGCTGAACGCATCGCCTCTTCCGACTGCTTGCGTTCGGCAATCCTTTCTTCCTCGATCTGGAAGATATCCCAGAAGATACGGGCAACGACATGATTGATCAGTTTCACGTGACCTGGTTTGGTTCGGGAGATTTCATCGGTTACTTCATCAAGGCCTGTTAATTCGATAATCATGTCGAGGTCTTTAAGCTTATACAAATCACGGTAATTATTTGTTGTATAAATCTGCTTTTCCTGGGCGTAGCTGTAACCTACAGCTTCTGGATTAATATCTGCAACCCCGACAAGCTTCATCCGAAGGCCGCTGAGCCTTTCAGCAAATATCATATCCATAATGGCCTTGCACCCAGGACCACCACCCACAATGGCCACGTTAAGTGCCTTAACCGGTTCCATCATCGGATCCCTTTCTTAAAGATATTCAGCCACTGCTGTCCCAACGTTTCGCATCGATAGAGGCTAAACCCCTTACTATTACTGCATTTCCACACGATACCATGTGTGATCGACTTGAAGTGGAATTCGGAAAGGCCACCTAGATAAATCAATAAGTTATAGGTCATAAAATCCGATTTTTTAAAACGTTGGGACACTAATGATATTCAGCAATGGCAATTTACAAATTTCTTACTGGCTAGCTCTTTTCCTTTCTCAGGATTTAACTTGTAATTCCCTGTAGCTTGCTGCAGGGTTATACATTCCTCCCCCTAGATGGGGGAGGGTAAGGGTGGGGGGTGATTTTCAGTTTTTTCACCCTCCCCTTCAGCCCCTCCCATCAAGGGAGGGGAAATTTTAGGATACCCCGCAGCTTGCTGCGGGGGTGGTTTATCGGTCTCAGAATATTTATCGGCAGATTATTAGGCGTATCGGGGACATATGCACATGGCTGAACAATAAAAACTATCACAAAACTACTAAGAAAGTATCGCTGGGACCCAGTACTATGGAATGGTCAACAGGTAGGATTTAAGGTTTGCCTTACTCTTGATTAAGCTAAGTTTCCTTCTCAAATTGTACCTGTGGACTTCTACCGCTCTTATAGACATATTGAAGCTCCCCGTCCGCCTGAGGCGGACCCTAGGCGGACGGGGGATCTCCGTATGTAAGGTAAAAAGCATGGTATTCGCTCGCTATGCATGTTCAACAATTCGGCTATCTCTTTAGTGGAAAACGGGGATAGACCACAAAAGTATACATAAGGGCCAGTTCTTTGCCGGTGAGAGGCCGTCTTACATTACCGTGGCAGAATAAGTTACCGTTCCTCTTGACAGAATCTGCGAGTAAAGGCTAAGCTATGCCCGTTTTTATGGGTGCAAAAGGTCTTCAATAAAAAAGGAGCACGACATGAAAGTTCTTGTTGTTGGATCGGGAGGACGTGAACATGCCCTGGCGTGGAAGATTGCCCAGAGTCCTCTGGTAACGAAAATTTATTGTGCCCCGGGTAATGCTGGTATTGGCACACTGGCTGAATGCGTCGACATCTCTGCCCAGGATATCAAAGGACTTTTGGACTATGCCCTCCATAAAAAAATAGACCTGACGGCAGTTGGGCCGGAGACGCCGCTGACACTGGGCATCGTGGATGCCTTTGCGGCAAAAAAGCTCCCCATATTTGGCCCCCACATGAAGGCCGCAGCCCTTGAAGGGAGTAAAGTGTTCGCCAAAAAACTCCTGGAAAAATACCGCATCCCTACCGGGAAATACGAAGTCTTTCAATCCTCCAGCCGGGCCATAGCATACTTGAAAAAGTCCTGTTTCCCTACAGTAGTTAAGGCCGACGGCCTTGCTGCCGGGAAAGGTGCAATAATCGCCCAGAGCTATGAAGAAGCGGCGGCTGCGGTTGATCTCATTATGCGCAAAAAAGCCTTCGGCGATGCCGGCAAAAGATTAATTATCGAAGAATTTCTGGAAGGGGAAGAATGCTCCTTTATGGCGGTTACAGATGGCAAAACCATTCTGCCACTGGCTACCTCACAGGATCATAAGGCCATCTTTGACGGGGATCGCGGCCCAAATACCGGAGGCATGGGGGCTTATTCCCCTGCCCCGCTGGTCACTCCTGCGCTACACAAACAAATCATGGAAGAAATTATGCGACCCACAGTCGATGCCCTGGCTGCCGAAGGCAGGGCCTATCACGGCGTCCTATACGCCGGCCTCATCATCAACCAGGGGAAGGCCAAAGTACTGGAATTCAACTGCCGTTTCGGCGACCCGGAAGCACAGCCCATCCTGGTACGCATGAAAAGTGACCTGGTCGAGATTATGCAAGCGGTAATCGATGGTACCCTTAACCGCACTGCTATAAAGTGGGATCCGCGGCCGGCAGTGTGCGTGGTCATGGCCTCGCGTGGGTATCCGGGAAGCTATGAAAAAGGCAAAACCATTCACGGCCTGGCTGTCGCTTCTCAAATAAAAGATGTTACTGTTTTCCACGCCGGGACCGCTCGCAAAGGAAACCGCGTGGTAACCAGTGGAGGACGGGTCCTCGGGGTGACAGCCCTTGGCCCGGATATAAAACAGGCTATCGAACGGGCTTATGAGGCCACGGGTCGTATTGAGTGGGAAGGAGCTTACTTCCGTAAGGATATTGGACATAAGGCGTTGAAAAAGGGAGGGAACACGGCTTTGGTCGGCATTGTCATGGGCAGTGATTCAGACATGCCCACCATGGCCGAAGCCGGTTCTGTACTGAAAGAAATGGCCATCCCGTACGAGGTTACCATTGCTTCGGCCCACCGGTCACCGTACAGGACCAGTGAATATGCCCAAAAAGCGGCCGGACGGGGTTTAGAGGTCATCATCGCTGGTGCTGGCGCTGCTGCCCATCTAGCCGGAGCCATTGCTGCTCAAACCACATTGCCGGTTATAGGGGTACCGATAAACTCCTCATCCTTGAATGGTCTTGATTCTCTCCTTTCTACTGTCCAGATGCCGCCCGGAGTGCCCGTAGCCACCATGGCTATCGGCAAGGCCGGGGCCAAAAACGCAGCTATCTTCGCAGCTCAAATCCTGTCCCTGAAGCATCCGCACATTGCCGAACAATTGAAAAAAGATAAAGTAAAGATGGCGCGGGAAGTAGAGGAAAAGGCCAATCGATTAGGACCGGTATGAAAGTAACGAGTAATGAGTATGTAAAAAGGAAAAAACTGGGCTCTAACCCCTCACCCCTCACCCCTCACTCCTCACTCATCACCCTCCATGTAGATGCCCAACACCCCGGGGAAGAAGCCATACGTAAGGCCTGCTCGATCCTCAGAGAAAGCGGACTGGTGGCTTTTCCTACAGAAACCTTTTATGGATTGGGTGCTGATGCCTTAAATGAAAAGGCACTCAAAAAGGTTTTTGCCGTTAAAAAGCGCGATTATTCCAAGCCACTCCTGGTGATCATCACTCAAAAGGATCAACTGAATTCCCTGGTTACCGAAATACCGCCGGTGGCAGAAAAACTCTCAGACTCTTTCTGGCCCGGGCCATTGACCATAATATTCAAAGCCAGGCCAGAGCTCCCGCATCTTCTCACCGGCTGTACCGGTACCGTGGGCATTCGCATGCCGTCACACCCCGTTGCTCAACGCCTCTCAGTGGCTTTCGGACGTCCACTCACTGCTACGAGTGCAAACATCTCCGGCGGTAAGAATCCAACTACGGCCAGTGATGTTTGGGACCAGCTCGGTGAGGGACTGGATATAATACTTGATGCCGGGAAAACTTCCGGGATAAGAGGCTCCACAATTATTGATGTAACCGTTTCACCGCCCCGGGTAGTAAGAGAGGGAGATATTCCGATGGGTGAGGTTGAGAAGGTTGTTATTAGTTATTTGTTATTTGTCACTGGCCATTGCCTTCAGCCATGAACTATAAGCTTTGAACCTTGTGCTGCGCGCCTATCTGTCTTTCAATAAAGGCGTAGGCACTGTGATTGTGGATAGACTCAAAATTTTCGGCTTCCACGGCAAACCATGTTATCTCCTTATTGCTGGAAAGTTTTTCAGCCAGGGTGCGCACCACGTCTTCAACGAACATAGGATTCTGGTAAGCGGTCTCGGTAACAAATTTCTCATCCGGGCGTTTTAAAATAGAATAGACATCACATGAAGCTGAATCTTCAACCAGACGGATGATATCTTCTATCCACACGAAGTTCTTGAAACGTATGCTTACTCTCACCTCTCCCCTTTGATTATGTGCCCCGAACTGGCTGATCTCTTTAGAACAGGGACAGACAGTGGTAATCGGCACTTCAACCCGCAGGACGATGTCTTTCTTCTTCCTCTTCTGTTTGGATCCGCTGATACAGCAACGGTATTCCATCAGGCCCGGCGTATGGCTGACCGGGGCTTTCTTCTCAATAAAGTAGGGAAACTCGATCTCCAGGTGGGCCGACTCGGCCTTTAACCTTTTCCTGATCTCTTCAAGAATGTGAGAGAATTTCCTTATATTTATGTCACCCCGGAACTCGTTAAGAACTTCTACGAAGCGGCTCATGTGCGTGCCCTTGAACTGGTGCGGCAGATTGACGTACATGTTGACACTGGCTACCGTCTGCTGAACGCCATTTGATTTGTCCAGTACTGTAATAGGGTACCGGATATTCTTGACCCCAACCTTGTCAATATCTATCTTACGGTGGTCTTTTAGATTCTGGATATCAATCATGGCTGCAAGTTTGCTATGATCTCCTCCCCAGCCTGCCTTAACTCAGCGCTGGCCACAAATGGCGGCACCCCTTCTCTTTCTGCGTTTGACACCTTTAAATCAAGAGGCAGAAAACCGGCAAATGGCAGTTCCTTGATGCGACTGGTAATATAGTCCCGGTCTGATTCATTGCCGATCTTATTCCCCACCAGAAATATGCGCTTAAGCCCTATTTCCCTGGCCAGATGGACAATCTTTTCAGCCGTCTCCACGCTTCCCCGGGAAGGCTCAACCACTATTAAAAGGGCATCTACCGCCTGTACGGTAGCCCGCCCCAGGTGTTCAACGCCCGCCTCCATATCCAGGATAATAGCTTCGGATTCCGAGGTAAAGAGCTTCCTGACTAATGTCCGCAAGACCACGTTCTCCGGACAGGCACAGCCACCTCCCCCTTTTTGTACAGAGCCCAGCACCATGAGGTGTATGTTACCTTTGGTCATCATGAATCTATCCGGGAGGTCTTCGACGCGGGGATTAAGGTTGTAGAAAGGCCCACCTTCACTGCCGGAACGCTCCATAAGCAATTCCTTCATCTCAGCCAGGGGTGTAATGCTCTCCGCCTCCGGAAATCCCAACGCATCGGCCAGATGTGGGCTGGGGTCGGCATCGATGGCCAGGACGTTTATACCTCTCTGGGCAAAAAGATAGGCAAGAAGAGCAGAAACCGTGGTCTTCCCTACGCCACCCTTACCGCTTACCGCTAGCTTCATAACCGTCCTTAGGTAAGTATTTAGCCATCAGACCCGCCTTGGATCCGCTTAACTTCTTTATTCTACAGTATAGAATCATCCTTGACAAAGATAGCTAATTTATTACACAATTTCAACCCAACTTTGCTGATGCGGAAACGTATAACCATGTGCTATGACTGCGCGATGAACCCTTCTGATAAAAAGTTCATGAACGTAAGAATTATCATGGGTATTGAAGCTCCCCGCAGCAAGCTGCGGGGAATCTCCGTATGTAAGGTAAAATGCATAGTATTCGCTCGCTATGCATGTTCAACACGAGTATTTGATTGGATACACCGGTGGCAAAATAGAGGTAATTCCATCACAATAGAAGTGAAGGTTCTAGATTGAAGCTTCCCGCAGCAAGCTGCTGGG
>CAYSYZ010000092.1:784-9018 GCA_964435205.1 uncultured Desulfovibrionales bacterium | reverse complement strand
ATGTGAACCCGGATGAACATAAGTCCAAGAATTGCCACGGCGAATCTCCTTGACCGATCGTTTGATTTCGTGATATTTTTTTTGACATTTCATAATGATAAGTTTCTTAAACCCGAGTGGAGGGGTGATTCAGGTAATTTTTGAGGCCATCAAGCAATTGATCGCACCACCGGAGAAGCCAAAGAGGAAAATTGGGTTTTAAACAGGAAAAAATGTCCTTTTTTCAGTAAGAGTGGATAAAGTAGATGGCCAACGAACAGCGCCGGACAGGCAGATTACAGAATAACGAGCTTCGCCCCCAAGAGCTTGAATCTCGCTTATGGTCCGCAGCCGATGAGCTGCGGGCTAATTCTGATCTGACCTTGCAGGAATACTCCCGGCCCGTCCTGGGCCTGATCTTTCTCCGCTACGCGGACGTCAAGTTCACGGCCGCCTGGGCCGAGCTGGAAAAGAGCCGGGGTACAAGCCGCCGCCGGAGTGTCAGCAAGGTGGATTACCACGCCCGCGGGGTGCTGTATTTGCCGGAAGAAGCCCGCTATTCCACGCTGCTCAACCTACCTGAGGGCGCCAATCTCGGCGCAAACGTCAATGGCCATGAAGGCCATCGAGCGGGAAAACGAAGAGCTCAAAGACGTATTGCCCAAGACCTACCACCGCCTGCAAAACCAGGCGCTGGCCTCCCTGCTCAAGAGTTTTAACTTCATCCCTATGGATATCGAGGGTGATGCCTTCGGCAAGATTTACGAATACTTCCTCGGCAAGTTCGCTAGAGTTGAGGGGCAGAAGGGCGGCGAGTTCTTCACCCCCACGGCCCTGGTCAAGCTGATTGTAGAAATTATCGAGCCGCTCCACGGCCGTATCTTCGACCCTGCTTGCGGCTCGGGCGGCATGTTTGTGCAAAGCGCCGCCTTTGTGCAGAATCACCACAAATCCGTTTCCGAGGAAATCAGCATCTATGGTGAAGAAAAAACGTTGGATACCGTCCGCCTGTGCAAGATGAACCTTGCTGTGCACGGCCTCTCCGGCGACATCCGCCAGGGCAACAGCTATTATGAAAACCTGCACGAATCCCTCGGCAAGTTCGATTTTGTCATGGCGAATCCACCGTTCAACGTGAACAACGTGGACAAAGACCGTCTCAAGGACGACAAGCGCTTCCCCTTCGGCATGCTGCGGGTGGATAACGCCAACTATCTATGGATTCAGCTTTTTTACAGCGCCCTGAACGACAAAGGCCGCGCCGGTTTCGTCATGGCCAACTCCGCCTCCGATGCCCGCGCCTCAGAATTAGAAATCCGAAAAGCACTAATCCAAAGCGGTGCGGTGGATGTGATGGTTGCCATCGGCTCCAACTTCTTCTACACCGTCACCCTGCCGTGCACCCTCTGGTTCTTTGACAAGGGCAAACCCAAAGAGCGCAAGGACAAAGTCCTTTTCATCGACGCCCGCTACATCTACAACCAGATCGATCGCGCCCACCGCGACTTCACCCCGGCGCAAATCGAATTTCTGGGCAACATCGTGCGCCTCTATCGTGGCGAAAAGCCGGAGTTCAACCACGACAGCCGCGACATGCTCGAAGAAAAATTCCCCGGTCTCAAATACGCAGACGTCGCCGGGCTCTGCAAAGTCACAACGCTCAAAGATATCGAGCAACAAGGCTGGAGCCTCAATCCAGGACGGTATGTAGGTGTCGAAGAAGGACCGCCACCAGATTTCAATTTTGCTGAAAGGTTAGAAGAGCTACACGAAGAGTTGACGCAATTGAACATAGAAGCGACTGATTTGGAAGAGAGAATTGATAAGAACATAAGTGAGTTGCTGAATAATGCTTGATACTAAACCAAAGGGTATTCGCGGCTGGGATAAAGTCTGTCTTGAAGATATTGCAACCTTTAAGACTGGCAAGCTCAATTCAAATGCTGCAGATCCAAATGGCGAGTACCCGTTCTTCACGTGTTCACAAGAAACTTTTAGGACGAGCACATACTCGTTTAATGACGAAGTTGTTTTATTAGCCGGAAACAACGCCAATGGTGTATATCCAATTAAGTACTTCAAAGGAAAATTTGACGTTTATCAACGGACCTTCGTTATCCGGCCAATTGATCCGAAGAAAGTCTTAACAAGATTTCTCTATTTTGCATTGCAACCAAAGCTAGGTTTATTGCAAAACATTTCAACTGGGGCTGCTACAAAGTTCTTAACAATGGGCCTGCTAAACAATCTTGAAATAGACATCCCAAGTCCTGCGACACAAGAAAAGATTGTTGATGTCCTTGCCTCCTACGACGACCTCATCGAAAATAACACCCGGCGCATCAAAATCCTCGAGGAAATGGCCCAGGCCATCTACCGCGAATGGTTCGTCAAATTCCGCTTCTCCGGCTACGAGAAAGTCAAAATGACCGACTCCCCCCCTCGGCCCGATACCGGAGGGGTGGGAGGTAAAAACCGTCGAAGAAACCTTTGAGATCAACGGGGGTGGGACACCATCCAAGAAAGTCGACGAATACTGGGAGGATGGAACAATCAATTGGTACGTCCCCAGGGACCTTACCGCCGCCAGCACAATGTTTATGGATGAATCGACCACAAAGATTACCGATCTAGGTTTACGGAAAAGCTCGGCCCGCCGTTTCCCTGCCTTTTCGGTAATGATGACGAGCCGAGCTACGCTTGGTGTCACTGCGATTAATACTACTGAGGCGTGCACAAACCAAGGTTTTATCACCTGTATTCCGAACGAAAGATTCCCTTTATACACTCTTTACTACTGGCTCCGCGAAAATGTGGAGGGGTTTTGCAGCTTGGCATCGGGAGCTACGTTCAAGGAGATCACGAAAGGAGTTTTTAAGACAATAAGGCTAGCTTTACCACTGCCAGATCTAGTTGCTAGGTTCGAGGAGATGGTCAAACCTATCGGCGCACAAATTATCAATTTGCAAAGAAGGAACAGAATCCTTTATCAGACCCGCGGCTTCCTTCTCCCTAAGCTGATCTCTGGGCAAATAGAGGTGTCTGAATTGGTCGCGCGAGCAGCGGAGGCTACATGAGCATTACATATAACATTTATTGCGATGAATCTTGCCATCTAGAGAATAACCATCAGCCGGCCATGGTTTTAGGGGCTGTTTGGTGTCCGCTTGACAAGCGCCGTGGAATTTCAGTTCGGTTGCGAGAATACAAACAGAAGCATGGCTTGAAGCCGGACTTCGAGGTGAAGTGGGTTAAAGTATCACCTGCTAAAAAAGATTTCTACGTTGACTTTCTCGATTATTTCTTCGATGACGACGACCTGCATTTTCGGGCTCTTATTGTTCCGGATAAGTCCAAGCTACGGCACGAAGCTTTTGGTCATAGCCACGATACCTGGTACTACAAGATGTACTTTGACATGCTCAAGGTTATTTTGGATCCAAAGTCGAAGTATCGAATCTACCTGGACATCAAGGACACCCGTGGGTCAAGGAAGGTCGCAAAACTCCACGAAGTGCTTTGCAACAACATGTATGATTTCTCCCGGCAAATTATCGATCGTGTGCAGCTTGTGCACAGTCGGGAGATCGACCTTTTGCAGCTTGCGGATCTCCTCATCGGTGCTGTTTCATATGTGAATCGAGGCCTAATAGGAAATACAGCGAAAGTAGCTCTAGTAAATAGAATGAGAGAACGGTCAGGGTATGACCTTACGAGGACGACACTGCTAAGGGAAGAGAAAGTAAATCTGTTCCGTTGGCATGCGGTGTAGAGGTGCAAGGATGACCACTAGGCCGGATTGGCTACCGTCGCTGGTTTTTCTTGAGGATTACAGCGGCAATTGGGAAAGGTATTTAAACACGCTCTACGACTTTTTTAAACAGGATTTTATAAATAGCCGCCCGGTGTTTGAAGGCAGGCGCTTGGGACTGAAACACCATCCGCTATCCCAAGGTAAGGAAGCGACATTTTGGCATCTGATTTCGCAAGGTGATAATGAGCCTGAGCGTACTGTCGATATCCGGCGATGCGAACGCATCCGATGGCCTAGACCCATTATAGAAAACTCAGATGATAGTACCGTAAAGATGTGGAGGAACAAAAGAGGCACAGAGACCCGTATATGTCTATGGCTAGAAGCTCAGGAGTATCTAGTAATTCTGGCTGATCGGGGGAGGTACATTTTGCCATGGACCGCTTATGTGGTTAATATGCCGCATCGCAGACGGAAACTTCAGAAGGAGTTCGAGCAGTATTGGAAAAACAGGAGCCAAAAAGGCTAAAGCCGCCCTGTGGGACGGCTTCGTTACTCCTTCCACACTTACTGTTGGTGGATGAGCTATAGATAGTATCGGCTTTTTGGTGGAAAACATCAAGAAATTTTTGAGAAAAGTTCAAGAAATTTTTACAAGAGTCTAATCAGCGGCTGGTGACGGAGCACATAAGTGCTTGATCTGTCTGAAAATACGTTAATAGAGCAGCCCGCCATCTCCCTCTTTGGGGAGATGGATTGGGATACGCTTAACTGCTACAACGAGACATACGGCGGAACCGGCACCCTTGGCCGTGAGCACCGTGGTGAGGTTATCCTACGTAGAAAGCTGCTACCTGCTCTCAAAACCCTAAATCCAGAAGCTCCTTCAGAAGCGATCAACCAAGCCATTGAAGAACTGACCCGCGACCGTAGCGCCATGAGTCCGGTAGCGGCGAATCGGGAAGCTTATAGGCTGCTAAAGGACGGCTACCTGGCCCAGGTACAAACCGGGGAGGCCGGTGAGGTCGTAGATTGCACAATCCGCTTTATCGACTGGGACAATCCGAATAATAACGACTTTTTTCTTGCTTCACAGTTTTGGGTGACAGGAGAGGTCTATACCCGGCGGGCAGATCTCATAGGGTTTGTAAATGGTATCCCACTGGTGTTTATTGAACTCAAAGCCGCCCACAAGAACCTGAGGGACGCTTACGGTAACAATCTAAGCGACTACAAAACAACTATCCCGCAGCTCTTCTGGTACAATGCTTTTATTATCCTTTCGAACGGTAGCCAGACGTGCGTGGGTACTATCACTGCCGAATGGGAGCATTTCACGGAATGGAAGAAGATTAACGAGGAGGGCGAGACCGGCAGAGTCAGCCTGGAAACTGCGCTCCGAGGTACCTGCGAACCGGCGCGCCTCCTGGATATTGTCGAGAATTTCCTCCTCTTTCAGGAGATACAAGGCGGCACGATCAAGCTCATAGCCAGGTACCACCAGTATCTTGGCGTCCACCAGGCCATCCGGGCCGTCCAGAATCACAGGGAAAACCGTGGGCGGCTGGGTGTTTTCTGGCATACCCAGGGGAGCGGCAAGAGTTTCTCCATGGTCTTCTTTTCCCAGAAGGTCCTGCGCAAGCTGTCGGGCAACTGGACCTTCGTAATCATCACCGACCGCCTGGAGCTGGATGAGCAGATCTATAAGAACTTCGCGTCAACCGAGGCGGTTACCGAGAAGCAAGCCCGGGCCGATAGCGGTGAGGATCTCAAGCAACTGCTCCGCGAAGACCATCGCTACATCTTCACTCTTATCCAGAAATTTCATGCCGAGCGGGGCGGAACCTACCCGAAATTGTCGGATCGGTCGGACGTGGTTGTCATGACTGACGAGGCCCACCGCAGCCAGTACGACATCTTCGCGCTGAATATGCGCAATGCGCTCCCCTATGCCGCCTTCATTGGATTTACAGGCACACCCCTTATTGTCGGCGAGGAAAAGACGCGCGAGGTATTTGGTGGATATGTCAGCATTTATAACTTCCGCCAGGCCATCGAGGACAATGCCACCGTCCCGCTTTACTATGAAAACCGTATCCCCGAGCTCCAGCTCATTAACGAGAATCTGGACCAGGATCTGGCGCGGATACTGGAAGAGGCCGAACTGAACCTGGATCAGGAAGAGAAGCTGCAACGGGAATTCGCCCGGGATTATCACCTGATTACCCGCGACGACCGCCTGGAGAAGATCGCCGCCGACATCGTCGAGCACTTCCTGGGCCGCGGCTTTGCGGGTAAGGCTATGGTGGTTTCCATTGATAAGGCAACTGCGGTGCGAATGTATGACAAGGTGCAGAAGTACTGGAAGGAGTATTTAAAGAAAATCCAAAACCAAGAATACAAAACGGATAGAGTGGAAAAGGAGGACTTAAGGCGCAAGATCAGGTTCATGCAGGAGACCGATATGGCGGTCGTGGTTTCCCAGTCGCAAAACGAGGTCAGGCAATTCGAAAAGCTGGGGTTGGATATCCTGACTCACCGTAAGCGAATGAAAAGCGAACAGCTTGACGTCAAGTTCAAGGATTCCGCTGATCCGCTGCGCATCGTCTTTTTGTGTGCTATGTGGATGACTGGATTTGATGCGCCGGCCTGCTCGACGATTTATCTGGATAAACCGATGCGTAACCACACCCTAATGCAGACTATTGCCCGGGCCAACCGCGTATTTCCTGGAAAGAACAACGGTCTGATTGCGGACTATATAGGCGTGTTCCGGGACCTTGAAAAAGCCCTTGCCATTTATGGCTCCGGGGCGGGTGGCAGGATCCAGGAAGGGGACAGGCCCATCGAGTTTAAGGAAAAACTCATCGAGGCGCTGGCGAAGATAATGGAAGAGGCAAAAACCTTCTGCGCCGGGCAAGGGATTAAGCTTGCAGAAATACAAAGCACCAGGGCCGCAGCGTTTGAAAAGCTGGCGCTCATCGAAGAGGCTGTCGAGAAATTGCTTGTAAGCCCCGCTAACAAAGACCAATTCCGCGCTCTGGTAAACCGGATCAATACCCGCTACAAGGCTATCCTGCCGGATAAGGCCGTCAACCGGTTTGTTGCGGACCGGGCGTTACTTATAGTGCTGGTGGAGGCCATGCGCCGGGCGACCGGCGAGGGAAATGGCGGTGAGGAAGGGGTATTGGACCAAGTCCGCCGGGAAGTCGAAGAACTGCTGGATCAGTCTATCGTGGCAGAGGGTTATGTAATCCCGGCGCCAATCAATTCTACCGGACACCTGATTGACTTGAACCAGATCGATTTTGGTTCTATGGAAAGTAAAATTTTAGCAGGCCGAAGACGCATCGAGGCGGAACGGCTAAAGAATCTGTTGGAACAAAAGCTGAACTACATGGTTCGCCTGAACAAATCACGGCTTGATTTGCTTGAACGACTACGGAAGTTGATTGAGGAATACAATCTGGGCGCACACAGCACCGAGGCTTTCTTCAAGAAACTCATCGAATTTGCCAAGGAACTTTCTCAGGAAGAGCAACGTAGTATGCGCGAAGGCCTGACCGAAGAAGAGCTGGCGATCTTCGACATCCTGGGGAGCGCGCCTCACGGGTCGGACCAAATTAAGCTTTTGAATTTAAATAGAATATGCTAAAAATCTGCCCAGATTTGGGTCTTAAAACCACCATTTGTGGCTCAAAATGAGGCACCTAAGAAAAGGGAGTTGAGATGCCGAGGGCAAACCGGCACTATGTACGGGACGTGCATAGCAAGTGGTCGGTTGCCAAGAAGAAGGAGTGGATGCGCTTCGACAGCCTGAGAGTGCTTAGAGTACCGGTTGCGCCCCCCGGAACGGCTGCCGAATGACAGACGGCCAAATTAACTGGATTTTCGGCGGAAATCCTGATAAGAGGTCACCTCCGTCTCCGGGCACGATGATAAGGAAACGGTGAAGATACCCAACACGGAAAAACCAAAAAGGAGAAACCAATGGCATCCGAAAGCAGGGAAACGCGGCTGAAACAGAAGGCCGAATGGGAAGTGAAGTTGCAGAAGCGTCTGGCGCTTCTTGCGGAGAAGGGGGCGGACAAGAAAAAGATCGCGCGCGATGTGCTCGTCAAGGAATTGAAGGCAAAGATCAAGGAATCGCAGGTCCGTCTGCGGGCGATCGACGCCACGGAGAAGCGAACGGCGGAGTTGTCCACGATCAAGGCGGAGTGCCTGGCAAGGCCCAAGGAAAAGACCTCCAAGGCAAAGAAAGTCGCCGAGCCGCCCCCCGAAGCCAAGCCCAAGAAGAAAAAGAAGAAGGAAGAGGGCGCAGCGCCTCAGAAGTCTTAGCCCTTTTTCCCCATGACGCGCAGCGATAATTCCCGCCGCTTTGGGGGGCCCTCACCGGAAGTCTGATTGAAAAGAGGCTCTTGCAAAATACCAAGATTGTCATCCCCGCAACGTTTTTGAGCGGGAATCCGGTTTTATTCAAGTAAAAACCATATCCGTCCCC
>CAYSYZ010000092.1:0-774 GCA_964435205.1 uncultured Desulfovibrionales bacterium | reverse complement strand
AAGCCTAGCCCAAGAAGAATAAGAAGAAGGAAGAGGGCGCAGAGCCTCAGCAGGCTTAGCCCTTTTTCCCCACGCCGCGCAGCGATAATCCCCGCCGCTTTGGGGAGCCCTCATGGGTCGGACCAAATTATTTTTTTTGTGTAAAAATGTAAGGTGAATTCAAATTGTAAGTGCACCACTTGATATCTGCCAGAACACTTCATATTGAAAAAATGGGATGTTCGTGCAGAACGTGCGTAGTGTAGTGTAAACAAAAAGAAGCAATCGCGAAAACCGGAGGTCTGATTGAAAAGAGGCTCTTGCAAAACGCCAAGATTGTCATTTCCGCAACGCTTTTGAGCGGGAATCTGGTTTTATTCAAGTAAAAACCATATCCGTCCCCGAATGCCTGTATCCCCGATAGAGTCATTCGGGGACGGATAGAACCATTCGGGGATGACAGACAATTTTGCAAGAGCCTCAAAACTTTCTTACATGGAAAGCACGTTCGGAACGACCCTTATGTTGCACGGATGGAGAAAGGTTATGAAGAGGGTTGCACCGGGGAGGCATGCGGGAAAGGTCCCGGACATGAGCAATGTACAATCCGGCGTTGACTGAGCGCTGTTTTTTGTGTACAATAGGAAACACCAAACGGGCCCGAACGGCCCGATTTTTTTTGTTTCGTAACCATATTCTTCGGGGTTTATAGCGTGAACAAGGAACATCAGAGAGAAGTCGACCGACGGCGCACTTTCGGCATCATCAGCCATCCTGACGCCGGGAAAACCACCC
>CAYSYZ010000091.1:0-9255 GCA_964435205.1 uncultured Desulfovibrionales bacterium | reverse complement strand
CTTTGCCGACGTGGCCAAGAAAAAGAGAAAGGAAGCGGAGGCCAGGGCCGCGGGACGAGAAGTGGAGAAGCTGGCCACCGGTATCGAGTGGCATAAGACTATGCACAAGATCAAAATCCCCCCGATGGTGCACTTCAAAGAGGCCCAGATTTACTGCTCGGCCTGGCTGCCCATCTTTGTCAGCTTCCTGACCGGTTGGCTGGCCGGGATACTGGGCATCGGCGGAGGCCTGATCCGAATCCGGCCCTTATTTATTTCGTCGGCTGCCCGACCCACGTGGCCGTGGGGACAGACCTCTTTGAGGTCATGATCTCCGGCCTCTACGGCGCGGCTACTTACACCTACAAAGGCCGGACCGAACTAGTGGCGGCCGCTATCATGCTGGTGGGGGCCTCCGTGGGGGCGCAGGTGGGCACCGTGGCCACCAAGTACATCAAGGGCTATGGCATACGCATCGCCTTCGGGCTGGCCGTTGTCGGCTGCTTTCTCTCCATTGTCCTTAAGCTGATCGCCAAGGCGTACAAGATGCCGGCATTTGATGTGGCAGCTACCGTCCTGGTCCTGGGTCTTGTGACTGCAATGAGCCTTTATATCTTTCTCAGGATGCTGGCGGGTGCCAAGAGAGAGCTGGCCATGAAGAAGGCCTAGGTCCAAATCCTGGTTATGGAATAAAGGTTTGTACGGATTTTATGAAGAAGGAGAGATAATATGGCAAAGAGATATAGCTGGATAGCCGTGCTGGCCATCTTGCCTCTAATCCTGGTTCTCGGCTGCGGGGAACTGGGCAAGGTGGATCAGGGAAGGGTTATCGAATACGACAAGGAAAAAGGGACGGTCACCCTTATCCGGGATATGAAGGCCGACCCCAAGAAACCGGACTACAGCCATCTGCCGCCTTACACCTATGAACTGCCCAAGGACCCGGCGGAGATGGGGCCGGAGCCCAAGGCCGGGAAGCGGATGAAGCTGGACACCGAGAAAAGGCAGATAACCATCTTTGATACCGCCAGCCAGAACTTTAAGACGATCGATTATACCCTCGTCGATCAGAAAGACAATGTGGCCAAGGATGACCCCCTGGTGTATGATAAGGCGACGGATAAGCCGAAGAAATTCCCGGTGGTGGACCGGGAGAAGAAGACCATCACCGTCTATTCCAAGCGGCTGAAGTCATTAACTACCTTTTCTCTGCCGGGTGAATACTTTGCCCTTCCGGACAGTACCTGGGATGCTGGAGACGAAGTCCGCATCTACTACAAGGAAGAGGGCAAGGCCAGAAGGTTTATGAACATCAGCAAGACGGATATTTATAAGAAATAAGAGCGTTGACAGATGTAGTTTGGAGAGGATCGCCCCTGTGTAAAAACAGGAGCGATCCTTTTATTTTCGTGGTAAAAGAATGGAAATGTCGAGAGGAGAAAATGAATTGTGGACAGAAAGGGAGTCAAGCCCGGGATGAATTTTCAGCAAAAAATAGCCGTGGCGGTTATGGACATAGCACTTCTCGTCGAGTTATGTATCAGTATGTATTTTGCACAAAAAAACCCGGAAAATTTTACGCCGGTCTTTTTTAAATACTTTCTGACTATGGTCATCCCCACCCTTATCCTGACCAGGATTGTTGTTAAAAGACTCCGCTCCAGGGAGCCAGAGATCGAAACATGAAGTTAGATCAGGCCTCACAATGGAGGAAGCTGGCCGGAAAGGCCGGGGCGTTCTTTTGCCTCCTTATGTTTATAGGAGTTCTTGATGCCCTCATTGCCCAATTCAGGCAGCCATTAAATGTCCTGGATGTCCTCCCGGGAACATCCGTAGAGATCAACGGGCCATTGGAGGAAAAGGTGCGGGGTATCCAGGAACTGACCTATATAAGCAGTTCGGATCTGATACGCCTTTCCTTTGAGACGACCCACTCCGGGTTCTGGTTTGGCGGACAGATGTGGCGCGGGTTATTGACGATCAGGCCGCATATCGAACCCGGAGAATATAGCTTGACAGTTATACCAAAGGGGAAGACGCCTCAAAAGTCAAAACCCGTCTTTCGGATAAGGGTCTATCAAGACCTCTCCAGCTACCGGCAGGGCTTCAAATCCCTTATACAGCGGTATCTGGGCATTTCCCCCTGGTGGGTGGCCGTTTTTTCCTTTTCCCTGACCGCTCTGGTATTTGGAATGGTATTCTATCTCTCTCAGAAAATAGAATATCTCATGGCTCAAGGAGGAAAGGCAGAGGTCTATCGGGTCAAAAAAGGAGAGGCCGGGTATGAGATTGCCTTCGGCCTGGGGACCAGGCACGGCGTCCAACCAGGCAACCGCCTTATCCTTCTTAATGAAAGCAGACAGCCGATAGGGACGGTAGAGGTTCGAGAGGTTTCTGAGACAGATTCCGTAGCCATAACCGGGTTAGATTATGTGATCAAACTGGGATATATCGTCTCACTACACTGATTGTCTGATCTCCTCTTCCCTCATCGCTCTTTTGGCATAGGCCTCTTCAATCTTAGCCATGAGTTCTTCGATTTCACAGGGTTTCATTAGATATTCAAATGCCCCCAGGCGCATGCCCTCGATTGCCGAATCCACAGAGGCATGTCCGGTCAGCAGTATTACCTCAGCCAAAGGTTGAATCTTCCTCATCTCCCGCAGTGTCTCTACTCCGTCCATGCCGGGCATCTTAACATCCAGAACCACTACGTCAAACACATTATCTTCAACCAGCGCTAAGGCCTCCATGCCACTCGAGGCGGTGTGCACTTTCAGCCCTCTTTCCGTCAACCTCTTCGAAAGTGTCCTCGTGAAACGCTCTTCATCATCCACCAGTAATACCCGGATAGCCTTTTCCATTCTTTCGATCCTCCTCGATTTATCCTTTCTTTTCCAGCGGTAAGTGCACGGAAAAGGTTGTCCCTTTCCCCACTTCGCTCTCTACGGTTACTTTCCCACCGAGTTTTTCAATAACACCGTAGCAGATAGCAAGGCCCAGACCGGTGCCCTTGCCCGGGGGTTTGGTAGTGAAGAAAGGAAGAAAAAGTTTGTCCAAGTTTTCCTGGGCAATGCCATGACCGGTATCGGCCACATCGGCACAGACATAATCCTGTACCAGGCGAGTGGTGATGGTGATTTCACCCTTTCGGCCGATGGCATTCACAGCATTGTTCAGGAGATTCAGAAAAACGTGCCTCAGTTGAGATGCATCTGTCCATATGGCAGGCAACTTATCATCGAAATTGCGCGTTATTATTATATCGTTCAGTTTGGCTTCCCGTTCAACCAGATTGACTACATCTTCAATCAGATTATTCAGTGGGATACTTTCCACTTTTGGTTCCAGCTTGCGGGCAAAGCTCAAGAGATTATGCGTGATCCGGCGACAACGCTTGGCCTGAAGCTTGATCTCTTCAATGCTATCCTGGAACTCCTTTACATTGGGAGAGTCTTTAATGCCCTCTTTTTTGACCAGATCTTTCATCCATCCGGATTCTTCACCTATTATGGCCAGGGGGTTATTGATCTCATGGGCTATGCCAGCGGCTATCTCTCCAATGGCGGCCAGTTTTCCAGACTGAAGTAGCTGCTCATTTAATAGATCTTTGTCCCGGTCTGCTTTTTCGATCCGGCTGGCCAGTTGTCTGGTTGTAAAAATGGTGGCAAAGACAATAAAAAAACTGCCCACAATAAAAATGGGGATGGCAACGTAATGTATGTGACGGAGCGCAGCATAAACCTGACGCAGATCCTGTTTAACCACCAGGCACCAGTTTCTATTTTGGAGCCAGGTATAGGCATAAATTGACTTGATCCCGAGTTCATCTTTTCTTACTTCCAGTCTTATCTCGCGGGTATACTCACCCGGCACGAAATCAGACTTCTGAAAGAGATCGCCCCCGGTACGCGGACGCGTTTGAAAAATCCCTTGTCTATCGAGGATAAAGGCATCCCCCGTTTTACCGATCCGGATACCTTCAACCAGATTGCTGAAACGGATGGTATCCAGTGTGGCGCGAATAATCCAGGAGCGTCCTTTATCTGTCCTTTTGACGGCCATGATGATATGCGGCACCTGTCTGAAACCAAGGAAGACGTCACTGATGTACTCCCCCTTGTCCATAACCTCCTTGAACCACGGGGCATCTCTATAATTTTTGCCGAGCAGGTCATAAGGACCTACGTATGCCAGATGTTGGCCCTGGGAGTCGATTATTCCTAAGTCGGTAAAGGTCCCGTATGCCCCACGGAGGAGGTCGAGTGCCTCGGAGAGGTGGTTTCTCTGTAGCAGATGATCTCGCGTATAGGTCCTGGACAGGATTTTTAGATTGGTCATTTTTTCGCGCAGGAAATCGTCGATCTCTTTCTGGTGGGTAGCGACCAAGTTTTCCAGATAGTGGAGAGAATTCTCTTCCAGGGTCGCGCTGAAATAGTAATATGATATGCCCCCAATAAGGAGAAGGGGTATGAAGGAGGCCGAGAGGAGAATCTTTACGAAGTGTCTTTTAAGTTGCAGATAATATTCAGGAGGATTTCTTTTCGCGTAAGGCATAAGCGTTTGCTAATATTATTTGTGGTGTTTTTTAGCCAAAAACCGTTTACTACTCTTCTGAGGCCGGAGTCAGTTCACCGGTCTTATGTGTTGATTCGGCCTGCTGGATACGTTTTTCCTGAAGCAGTTTACGATGATAAGCATCGCCGACCTTGAGCAAAAGCTCATCGATGTCGCATGGCTTCATCAGGTAATCATAGGCTCCTAACTTCATGCCTTCTATGCCCGATTCCACCGAGGCATGCCCGGTAAGCATAATAACTTCAATGAGCGGCCTTACCTGTTTAATTTGCCTTAATGTCTCGACCCCGTCTATGCCCGGCATCTTGACGTCAACGATAGCCACATCAAAAGATTTTTGCTTGATCAGTTCAATCGCCTCACTGCCGCTACCGGCCCCCGTGACATCCAATTTTCTCTTTTTTAGCCTGTTAGCCAGTGTCGTTATAAAATCTTCTTCGTCATCAACCAACAGCAGTCGAATCTGTTCCATTTTCCTCTCCTTACTCCATTGCTTTGTACAAATGCTGAATAGTTAAACCTTGTTTCCGGGTTGGGAAACAGGCAAGGTAATGTAGAAAGTTGTCCCCT
This sequence comes from uncultured Desulfovibrionales bacterium, assembly GCA_964435205.1. Classification (GTDB taxonomy): domain Bacteria; phylum Desulfobacterota; class QYQD01; order QYQD01; family QYQD01; genus CAYSYZ01. The sequence goes on along the minus strand of CAYSYZ010000091.1, from coordinate 4,128 downwards.
TTCCGACTTCGCTTTCGACTCTGATCTGACCGCCCAACTTTTCTATTATGCCGTAACTAATGGAAAGTCCCAGGCCCGTGCCTTTATTGACTGCTTTGTTTGTATAAAATGGGTCAAATATCCTTTCCAGGTTTTCCTTCGGGATACCCGGACCCGTGTCGGCGATGGCGACCTCGACGCTCCCGTCTAGACTTTTCGTTGAAATACGTATTTTACCATTTTTGTTGATGGCGTCTATGGCATTGTTAAGCATATTGAGGAAGACCTGTTGTAGTTGCGCGCCATCACTGATTATTCTGGGTAGGGTATCCTGGTATTCCTTGATTATATCGATATTGCGAAAGATAGCTTCTCTTTCCAGGAAGTAAACCGTTTCGTCCAGGATGGAGTTCAAATCTGTCTCTTCATACACCATCTCCATCCTTCGGGCAAACCCCAGGAGACGGTGGGTGACTTTCTTGCCACGGTTGACGTGTTTCTTGATGTCCTGAGTGGCCTTGAGTAACTCACTATAATTGGGGTCGTTTTTTATATCGCCTTCGCTCAATAGGTCTTCCATCCATCCGGCTTTTTCAGCGATAACAGCCAGTGGATTATTAATCTCATGAGCAATGCCGCTCGCCAACCTGCCGATAGCCGCCAGCTTATCGGCGTGTATCAGTTGATCGGTAAGTTGAGATCTTTCCCGGTCGACCTTTTCCAGGCTGCCGATTGCCCGCCTGGTAATAAGGATGGTACTAAAAATAATAATCAGAGAACTAACCGCAAAGATGACCAGAACGACGTTCTTAACATGAATCATTGGGCCCAGCTCATCCCTCAGGTTCTGTTCAATCACCAATAGCCAGTCATTATTCTTCAACCAGGCCATAGCATATAAAAGTGGTTCACCATCAGGACTATATTCTTCCTTTTCTCTTATACCGGCGAAAAGCTGGGGCACCTTGAAATCCGACTTGCTTAAGACCCGGTTACGGTCACGACCGTGCATCTGATAGACACCTTCACGATTTAAGATATATGCATTTCCCCTTTTGCCCAACAGGGCTGTGGTCATAAAATGATAAACGGTCTCCGTATTTACGGTCGCCCGCAGTATCCACGGTTTTCCTGCTTCTACTCTCTTGATGGCGATAACAAAATGTGGAATATTTCTGAAACCAAGAAAGACGTCGCTGACGTAAACTTCCTTAGTCATGATCGATTGGAACCACTCGGCCGAACTGTAATCTTTGCCCCCTAATGCATGGGGCCCCACATAAGCTACCTGTTTACCATCACCGCCGATTACTCCCAGATCCACGAAGGCGTTATCAATTCTTTTTAACAACTGAAAGACATCGTCCAGGTTCTTCCTGTCTTTCAGGTAAACAAATCTGTGCGTATGCGCGAGGGCAGTCAAATTGATCGCTCGATCCTTCAGAAAGAGATCAATGGTGCTTTTTCTGTTTTCCACCACATTTTTTAGTTCGTTCCTGATTTTTTCTTTAACTGTGCGGCTGTAGTGATAGTAAATGGTACCGCTCAACAGTATTAGGGGAACAAAGGCGATAAAGAAAATAATGGCCGTGAACTGGCGGCGCAATTGCCTATAATAACGGGGTTTTTCTTTGGGGTAACTATTCGGCTTTATCATATTTGATGCGAACAAACATATACTGCTATTGCGGTACAGGGGCGAAGGAGGAAATTTGTTTTAGCATTTCCTCCACATACCAGTTCACCCTTCCACTGTTAGACAAAATCATATCCAACTGCCGGGTATGTATTATGAGATGACCGAGGACCTTTAACCGCTGTTTTAAGGAATCTTGATCCTGTCGCTCCAGTCGGGCGAAGATAAGATCACCTTTAACCTGCACCCAGAAATCAAATTTTTCCAGTATGGTTTTAATGAGTTCGGCTCTGCGCTCCTTACGAATGCGGTCGGCCGCGCCGCCCTTGAAATTAAAACAGATGTAATTTTCTGCTGTCCTGTCGCTCAAGAAGGCCTCCACAGTGGAAAAATGAAAACCGAATCTGGAACTCAGGTGGCAAAAATTTCTGGATATGAGGAAGTAGTTTCGTTCGGCAAAACGTGAAACCATGCCTGGCTCGAGGCCACTGTCCATGGTTGCTTCGTACATGATAGAAAGGAATCCTTTGGTGTCCATCGGGGGAGGGCCTCCCCAGGGTACGACTGTTATTCCCTCCCACAAAGCCAACATGGGGACGGAGGTAATATCTTCGAGCCTGACCGTATCCTCCTCGATCTTTTTCCCGAGGCCCCCATCCAGATCGATAACCCACCACTGCATGGGGATATCGAAAACTAACCTTTTGGCCAGGTGTTCTGGAAAAGCAACCTCTTTTCTGTAATCGAAAAGCTCACGCAAGGACATCTCGTGGGCGAAACGGGTAATGTCATGTATGGTCTTGCACCCTTTTGGCGTGAAATTAGGCGCATCCGGGTCCGTGAGGTTGAGCGGCGCAATGTATCTCAGGACATTTTCTAAAGAGGTATAAACAGGACTCCCTTTCATCAAGCTTACTTTCTCAGTTGCTTTTTGCACGAGAGATTCCGCCCGGCCAGCGTAAACCTTGCGGCCCTCGGCATCTACCGTAATGACGTCTCCAGTCCGGATATCCCCGGTCGCGGTCGAGGTTCCAAAAATAGCAGGGACTTTGAATTCTCGAGCCACGGCGGCCAGGTGCCCGGTGATGCCTCCACGATCGGTAACCACAGCGACTGCTCTATTCAAGAGCGCAGCCCATTGGGGTAAAGGGTTCATGGTTACAAGGACGCCACCGCCGGGAAACTGTAGCATGTCCACAGTTGTCTCAACCACGAAAGCAGGGCCACTGGCCACGCCCGGGCTGACTATTACCCCCCTATCCAGGATTACCGGGAGGTTAACTTTTGACTCAGCGATTCCCTCGTATTCGATCAGTTCCTTACCCAGCACCACTAGCGGCCGGCTCTGTAAAATCCTGATTGATCCGTCCAGATCAATGGCCCATTCAATATCCTGGGGGCAACCAAAATATTTTTCCAGGCGGAGGGCTAATTCGGCCAGTAAACGGGCCTGCTCGTCGGTAATCGCCGGGTCATCTTTTTCCTTTTCAACCACCTCCAAGCGGCATATGCCTTCTTCCGCATCACAAACAAATTTTTGCCTTTTAGTACTAATTTCTTTTTTAAGAAAGATATGGGGGTCTTCTTTGGAAAGAACAAAAAGGTCCGGGGTCATGCTTCCATCCACTACTGACTTACCAAGGCCCCAGACAGCATTAATTATGATACATTCGTGACGTATATTGGCGGGATCTGCAGAGTAGATTACGCCGCCCGATTTAGCATCGACCATAGCCATGCAGCCGACACACATAACGATATCTTCGTCGCGGAATCCTTTGTTCAAGCGGTAGGCAATGGCCGGAACGGAATACTTACTGGCGACGATTTCTTTGTAGGAAAGGATTAGATAGTCAGGGCTGACATTGAGTATAGAACGATACTGTCCGGCAAAAGAGGCTTCTTTTGTATCTTCACCGATGGCACTGCTGCGCATGGAAACATTGTTACCCTCACGGCCCTTTTTCATTACATCATGGTGAGCATGTCTAATGGCTTCTTCGACTTCCGGGGGAAGAGGTGCATTGATTATTAGTTTCTGGATATCGGCACTGGTTTTATGAAGCAGAGCAATATTTGCCGGTTCGAGCAATTGAATCCGAAGATTGATCTCATCCTGCAGACGGTTGTGTTCCAGGAAGCGTTCATACGCAGCAGCTGTAATGACAAAACCCTCCGGAACAGGCAGGCCGAGTTGGTTTTTAATCTCACCCAGGTTGGCCATTTTACTTCCAGCCTGGTCAGCCATTTCCTTGTTAATGGCCTCAAGAGGAATAACCAGGTCTCCCTTGGCGGATACTTTTTTGCCCTTCAACTCCCGGTCTATTTTTACCCAGATATCTTCAAATACGTCAAAGAGCTCCCTATGGCGATGGGCGGATATTTCGTTTAATGTCTTAATAATCTTGTACATGTTGACCGAAATAGCGGTACAGTTTGCCCTCATGAATGACATGCCAAAGCTGCGGCTGCCGACTAAGGCCTCATCCATGTCCGTTATGGTTTCTAATACT
>CAYSYZ010000090.1:3898-9391 GCA_964435205.1 uncultured Desulfovibrionales bacterium | reverse complement strand
AAACCCCGCCGCAAGCAGCGGGGAATGCGCTCGCTATGCATGTTCAAGGAAGATGCCAAATTCCTAATTTTGTGAATATGGGTATTTTTGGTTGTAACCTCTAGCTTCCTTCAGTCTAAAACGTTCAATCATTTCTACAAAAACTGCCGTGCTAAAATAAACTGGCCTGTATCAGCCAGTTAGAATTCCCACACTTTGTACGCCAGCGGCAACTGCTCTTTACTTGAATTTCGAAATGGCTTTGTTTAATGCCTCCTTCAGATCAGACATGGCTTTCTCCGCGCCGGCCTTGACACTTTCCCATGCGTCCTCGCTTGCTCCCTTGAGCTCTTCCAGTTTATTCCGCATCGCTTCCCTTTTACTGCGCAGTGCTTCAATATGCTTGTCGTAATCAACCTTGACCTCCGCTTTTGCCTTCTGTGCCGTGGCCTTCAATTCATCAATTTTTGCGCTCCATTCCTTGAGTTGTGCCTCCATCTTCTTGCGATAAGCTTCTTTCTTATCCATTGTTTTTTTCTCCTTTCCTTTGAAACTGTAAAGCCGTTACGTTTGTTTCAGATCTAAGAATCAGGCAAAAATCCATCGAGGTTGAAACACGCTTTTTACTTCCAGAAATACTGAAACCGAATTGCAAACCATGAAATTATCATAATTACAGGTTACCGCCTGTGGCTGGAGATCAGCGGCGCGACTTGCTGCGTCGGCTAGATTGTTGGATGTGTTTTGCTTTTCTCACAAACTCATGTCGGGATTGGTCAAAAGGAAGCCCTATAACTTATCCCTAATGCCCTGGTTGGCGGTTAGTTTGAAAGCTGACTCCATGACAAGAAAGTCTTAAGAGTGTCTAATGGTGTTAGAACCTTTAGGCAAGGTAAAATAGAACGTTGCCCCTTTCCCCTTTTCAGACTCTACCCATACCTTTCCACCGTGGTCGCTCACAATCCTCTCCACAATGGCCAGTCCCAAACCCGATCCCTCTTCACCTTTTATTTCTTTTAACCGCCGGAACATCTCAAATATTTTCTGGTGATATTTCGAATCAATCCCGATGCCATTATCCCTTACATAAAGCTGATAAAAGTCCCTCCGGTCTTCGTATCCAACCTCGATCCTAGGGCTGTTAGTATTACCCATGTACTTGATAGCATTTATAAGCAGATTTTCGAAAACCCGATAGATGCTCCCTCGATCACATTGGACGGCGGGAAGGTCTGGCGCCACAGCGAGCTCTATCCTCTTTTCCTTAAGTCTGTCGTGAAGTTCTGCGGTGACATCTTTTACTATCTCAAGGAAAGGAACGTTCTTAAAAGTTGAGGCTACGCGGCCGATCTTTGACAATACCAGGAGGTCAGAGACCAATAGCTCCATCCGGTTGGCACTAGCCATAATTCGCTCGAGGTAACTCCGGCCCTTCTCGCCCAATTCTTCTTGATATTTTTTGAGCAGGCGAGAAGAAAATCCCTGGATGGAAATGATGGGATTTTTCAGGTCATGGGACACGACACGGATAAAGTTTTCAAGCCCTTCATTTATCTTTCGGAGTTCTTCCTCTGCCCGCTTTTGTTCGGTGATATCCACGATGTTACCCAGTATGGCAGGCCTTCCGTTATACTCTATGCGAGTGTTTCTCCTGTTGATCCATATGGTTTCACCCTCCTTTGTTAGGCCTCTGGCCTCGTATTCTGATGGTACTTCTTCTCCTCTTAGTCTCCTTGCCCTCATTTGATTGGTCAAGGCTCTGTCCTCGGGATGGACCAGTCTCCAGGTCTCGATACCTACCAACTCCTCTCTTGGGTACCCGTAAATCTCGGCAAATCTGTTGTTAGCAAATACGATCTTCTCGTCCTGGTCGATATATATGCCCGTCAGGGAGTTTTCCACCAGTGTACTGTACTTTTTTTCGCTCTCCCGCAATGCCTCCTCGACTTGCTTGAGCCCAAAGGCTTCTTTCTCTAACTCCTTAATCTTCTGTTTTAATTCGTCATAGGTGGGTTCTCTACTCATTACGACACCCTCAATTGTACATTGGGGAGAAAACCTTTCTTAGTACTTATAAACCTTTTCCAACGCCCACTCATCCGTTCTTTCATCATGTCTTAACAGATATACTTTACCATCATCTGCCAACACCTTAAAGTACTCAAACTCTGGACCACGCCACCGATCAATGTTCTTCTCAACCATAAACTTCTTGTCATCCAAGATAAAGCTTACAATCTTCTCTTCAGACTTATACCCGGAATAGCATTGAACTTTGAGCGTGCGCATTTTTCTGACTGACCTCTTTTAATACCCGAAACAATTTAAAAAAGTTCTTCAGGGTACGCTTTGTCTATGAAGCTGTCTATAGGCCCAGTGGCTCACACATATATTTGGCAGTTCTCTCCTTTTTAAACTCCCTTAGCTCTTCATGACATCACTTTTTATCTTTTCAAACTCCTCCCCGGTTATCTCTCCTTTTGCGTATCTCTTTTTTAGTATATCGAGGGCCGTTTCTTCCTTTTTCCCTTTTCCTGTAACCGTGGCGATTGCTCCAAGAAGATTAACGGCACCTAATATCGCTAGTCCCCAGAAGATTAATGGTTTTCTCATAATTTCCTCCTGCGAATTCTTAATCATCGGTCATAAAAAACCGCTTAAATCCCACCCATAATCTCTCCAATGCATATTTCCCTTCCTTCTAGATATTGCAGATGCATATCAATTATTATCAATCGTAGTCCTTATAAAGTAAAGGTTCATAATTAACCGAATCAGCCAGCTATTTCTCCTCCAGAGCCTCTCACGTAATTGAACGACTCTTTTGGGATAAATCGCTACATGTTGGTGACAGTTGTACAGGAAGGCTTCTACCGGGTAAGGATTATTTTTATCGCCAGTGACCGCTTGTAAGGAGCTTTTGGGACGCCTCTTTTCGTTATTGATGCTATTATATAGACGTGCCCCATTACCTGTGCATGCTTTCCAGACACTTAAGGCATAGGCAATAAAAGTCCCCGCCAGTTTCAAGCTTGAACCATGACCGGGTTTATTGTATCATGCGTGGGCCATCTGGATTTTTAGATTTTCACCTTTTGCGCACACATTGTACGACCCCAAGACATTCCTTGAATCAAGAGTGTTTTATAGATGAACACGAGAAAGGCGAATATATGGATAAAAAAGTACGAGTGCGGTTTGCTCCGAGTCCGACCGGGTACCTCCATATCGGAGGTGCGCGGACTGCCATATATAACTGGCTTTTTGCCCAGAAAACAGGCGGAAAGATGATCCTGAGGATCGAGGATACCGATATTGAACGGTCCACCGAAGACTCGATTGAGGGGATCATCGAAAGCCTAAAATGGCTGGGGGTCACCTGGGATGAAGGGCCTTATTTCCAGTCGCACTTTATAAAAGAGCACCTGGCAGCAGCACAGAATCTCCTCAATTCCAATCACGCTTACCGGTGCTTTTGTACGAAGGAGGAGCTCGAGCGTAAGCGGGAAGAAGCAAAGGCGGGTAAGACCATATCCAAGGAAAACGACGCCTGCCTCCGCTTAACACCGAAAGATATCCTGGAAAAAGAAAGGGCAGGCACACCCTATGTCATTCGTTTCAAGGTGCCCCGTGGGCAGGGTTCTGTTATCTTTGACGACATTGTCTACGGGACTATTGAAAAGAAGTATGAAGACATAGAGGACTTTGCGATTGTCCGCTCCAACGGGCAGCCCCTTTATGTCCTCTCGAACGCCATAGACGACATCCGTGACGGGATTACCCATATCATTCGTGGTCAGGATGGGCTGGCCAACACACCCAAACAGATTTTGCTCTACAACGCACTCGGCGCACCGATTCCCAGATTTGCCCATATGTCGCTGGCCCTCGACCCACAGAAGGCCAAGATCTCTAAACGGAAACACGGTGAGCTGGTTGCCGTTCATTTCTATAGGGAGCATGGATTCCTTCCCTGGGCGCTGGCGAATTTTCTGGTCCTTCTGGGCTGGTCAACGTCTGAATCAAGGGAGGTCTTTTCGAAAAAGGAACTGATTGAGGCATTTTCTTTAGAAGGTGTCAGCCGGGCCAACCCTACATTTAATGTACAGCAGAACGATCCCAGGTTTTTTACCGACCCCAAGGCGATCAACATCAATGCCCATTATCTGAGGAGCCTGCCTGCTGAAGAAATCGAACCGTATGTAAAGGACGAGTTGAAAAAGGCAGGCATATGGGATCCGGCATTTGAAGGCGAAAAGCGCGAGTGGTTTCTCCAGACCATCGACCTCATTCGAAGCCGGTATCATATACTCACTGATTTTGCGACCCTTGGCCGCGCCTATTTTTCTGATGACTACCCGATCGACCCCAAGGCACTGGATAATAACATACGCAAGCATGCGGCGCTGAAAGACTGGTTACTCATTCTGGCTGACCGCTTGGAGGCCATAGAAACGTTTACCGCCGAAGAGGCTGAAGGGGCAATCCGCGGAATGGTTGAAGAAATGGGGATCAAACCCGGGGTCCTGATCAACGGTATTCGAACAGTGGTGACCGGCCAGCCAGTAGGCCCCGGGCTGTTCGATGTCCTGATGATTGCGGGACAAAAACGGGTGGTAGATCGTTTGCGGCAGGCAGTGAAGTTTTTCCAGTAGGGATTACAGCTTCCCGATACGTATCCGTCTTCTGTCCCAAAAACTCTGGATCAGTCGGCAGAAAGCGCATTCCACGTAAGCCAGACCAGTATGGTTAGGGCAATGCCTAGCATTATCTTATTTGATTCTGTGGCCTCACAACAACTTCTAACCCTTGTCCGCCAGAGCAAGCTTCGGCGCGGAAATCTCACTGATTCGCTGGCAGTCGAGGACCACACTCCCCTCACGATACAGGTTAAATTCCCAAGATCCTGTCTCAAACTTGCCCCGGTATTCCTCTTCAGCCTTGCCGTTCCGAAGCAACTGAACGAAAAACTGATCCTGCTTTATATGGCCGATTAGACTGGTCCCGACGAGTATTTCCATCATGTGAGATATTTCCGGGTGCTATCTTTCAAATGAGCCCTGCACTTAATCTCCAGGCTGGAGGGGCATCCTTGAAATTCCTGTATCTTACATCGGTAAATCCATCCATATTTTTAAGTACAAACCTCACCCGTTATGACCCCCGAATAACCTTTGCCTGGTGCATAATGATTATTTTCCCCCAGTGGCCGCTTAAAAACAGCTTTTGGGACTCCCCTTTTTGTTGTTGATGTATTATATAGACGTGTCCTATTCATTACCTCTGCAGGTCTTGGAAAGAGGATCGGAAAGCGGGATTGGATCAAGTCATCGAGGCTCTTAACCCCGCAGTCGAAGGGCAAAATAAACAGAGAGAACCACGCGCCAGCGGACAGCCGCGCGGCAGGCGTCTCCTCAGGCAATCAGAAGGCGAATCAAGATATGATTCAGGTCTCGTCAAAAATCATGCTGGCCGATAACGAACTTCACTTTGAGTTTGTGCGCGCCTCCGGAC
>CAYSYZ010000090.1:0-3888 GCA_964435205.1 uncultured Desulfovibrionales bacterium | reverse complement strand
GAACGTAAACAAGGTAGCAACCGCCGTTCAGCTTCGTTTCGACGTAATCCGCTCCCCTTCACTTCCGCCCGAGATTCGTGAGCGGTTGCTGCGCATCGCCGGGAAGAAGGTCACTGAGTCCGGGATGCTCATTATCGAAGCTCGGCGGTTCCGCACACAAGAACGAAATCGGCAGGACGCAATCGATCGACTGGTGGTGCTGATCCGCAAAGCGGCAGAAATACCCAAGCCTCGCCGCAAGACCATGCCCTCCCCTGCGTCACGGAGGCGTCGCATAGAAGCAAAACAGCGGCGCGGTAAGACCAAACGTATGCGACGACCAATCCAACCCTCTGAGGAGTAGCAGGTTCTTTCTGGGCCCATCATCTGCTGGTCACCCACCAGAAAAACGGCCCGAATGGTCTAGTCCAGTTCCGAGTGAGACAATATTTGATAAATCCTGATTTCTCCGGTAAAAAGAATACATGCGATCCGCGTTGAAACGGGTTATCGTGGACTTAGGTATCATGCTGGCCAGCTACAACGTAATCTTTGAGAATGCCCTCTATTGATTACAAACAGGCTTAAACCAATTTCCGTTCCAGTCTCTTACCGAGGCTCGCATCTATGACCATGGACATGGACTTTTTTGCCACCACCCCGAAAGGCATCGAACCGCTCTTGGCGGAAGAACTCCGCGACCTGGGTGCTACGGGTCTCGTTCAGACCCGGGCCGGAGTGTCTTTCAGGGGCACGCTTGCCACTGCCTACCGCGCGTGCCTCTGGTCGCGCCTTGCGAGTCGCATCCTCTTGCCCTTGGCCAATTTTTCGGCAGCAACTCCCGAAGAACTCTATGACGGCACGCGGTCCATTCCCTGGGAAGATCATGTGCCTGGTGAAGGCACCCTCGCCGTTGACTGCAACCTCTCTCAATCCCACATCAACCATTCGCACTACGGGGCACTGAAGGTGAAGGATGCCATTGTCGACCGGCTTCGCAGTCTTTATGGACTTCGCCCTTCTGTGGATGTCTCACGACCGGACTTGCGCATTAATGTTTACATACATCGGGATCAGGCAACCGTCAGTCTCGATTTGTCCGGTGAGAGCCTCCATCGGCGGGGATACCGGAAAGAGGGCGTGGCGGCGCCAATGAAGGAAAATCTTGCTGCAGCCATGCTGTTGTATGCCAAATGGCCTTCGGTAGCGCACGAGGGCGGAATGCTTGTTGATCCCATGTGCGGTTCGGGAACGCTCCCCATCGAGGGAGCGCTTTTAGCCGCGGACATAGCACCCGGCCTGCTCAGATCCTACTTCGGTTTTCTAGGCTGGAAGGGGCACGAGGGTCCGGTGTGGACAAATCTTCTTGAAGAGGCGCGGGGACGCCGCAGCGAGGGTCTGGACAGACTTCCCCGTATTGTAGGCTACGATAGAGATTCCCGTGCCATAACGGCAGCCCTGGCCAATGCGCACCGCGCCCAATTGCACGGCAGGGTGCATTTCGAACGCCGCGAGATTTCCTCCCTGGGTCGACTGACCGGCACCATGGATGTACCCGGACTGGTAGTAGTCAACCCGCCATACGGAGAGAGGCTGGCCGCAAGAGAGAACCTCCAGCAACTTTATGCCATTCTGGGAGAGCAACTGAAACGCAATTTTGTGCACTGGAAGGCCGCCATTTTCACTGCTAATCCTGAACTGGGGAAAAAAGTCGGTATCAGGGCCCGCCGCATTCATACCTTGTACAACGGCGCCCTGGAGTGCAAGCTGCTTCATTTTGAAATCGATCCGCAATGGTTTATGCATGCAAGGACCGAAACAGGGGATCACCTGGCTCCTGTTACAGCGACATCCGGTGGGGGCATTGATACCTTTATCAACCGTATGCGCAAAAATGTGAAGCACTTCGGACGGTGGGCACGGCGAAACGGCATCTCCTGTTACCGCGTGTATGATGGCGATATACCCGAATATCCAGTGACTGTCGACCTATATGAGAAATGGGTATACGTTCGCGAAAACCTCGCGCTCCGAACCCGGGATATCTCCACAGCAAAGAGCCGTTTGCAACAGGCTATGGCGGTGCTCCCGGAAATACTTGAAATGTCAGCTGATCAAGTGTTTTTGAAGGGTCAATATATGCTAAAACCCTCTTCTGCCCGGGGGCTCACAACCAGAGGGCACTTCTACGAGGTGCGGGAGGGTAATTGCGTCTTTTTGGTAAACTTCAGCGATTATCCAGACACTGGGTTGTCCCTCGATCGCCGTGTGATTCGCCTGATGATACGGGACGCGGCCGCAGGCAAACACTTCCTAAACTTGTGCGCACGCACCGCTACAGCCACAGTGCAGGCAGCCATGGGAGGAGCCCTTTCGACCGTGAGCGTCATTGACGGCCCATCCGCATATCTTTCGTGGGCCAACCGGAATCTGGCCGCAAACGGCCTGGACCACACGAACCATGAGTGTTTGGGGACAGATTGCCTACAGTGGTTAAGAGGCCACAAGCGCCGCTTCGATCTCATACTGCTCACCGCGGGGGCATCGGCAAGAAGTGAGGCGTCCATGCCCCGTGACTATCTGCGCTTGCTACAAATGGCGGCGGACAGGCTAACGGATGATGGCGCCCTGTTCTTTTTAAATTCTCAGGATCTCGCTGTAGCTCCCTCTTGTTTGCCAGATTTCAAGGTCGAAGACGTCACTCCCGGAGTAATCCCCAAGGACTGCGCACGGAATAGCAGTATCCGCAGCTGCTGGAAGGTATCCCGCAGCTAACCGGACCACGTGCTCTGGTTACCTGCTGATTCGCCAAAATCTCCACTCAATCCCCGACTCCTGCACAGCGCGGGACGTTGGGGCTGGGCTTGCCCGTGACGGCAGCCATTCTCCGCATGGCGGGCACATCTCTGGAAGCGCAAGTGGTTAACCGGAGGAATGATGGCCACACTCATTGGTACGTACTCCTCCAACACGCCGGCAAGAAAAATGGTGCGGGTATTTTTCATCTCCAAGCATTGTGAAGGGAATTGTGCTATAAGAGGAGATGAAACGGCTACGAGTCCAAGTCGGGGTATGGCATGCCGCTGGTGCAGATTCAGGGTCAACTCGAACACCTAACGTACGCCAATGAAGAGACCAACTACACCATCGCCAGGCTCCGTCTCCCGGGAAGAACAGACCTCGTCACGGTGTTTGGAAGTTTTCCTTCGTTGAGCCCGGGAGAAGTGGTGAAGCTTGTGGGTGGGCAGATAACGGGCATGGACCTGGAACAGCATAAGGCGCTTGCCATCGCAGTGAAGAACGACAGAGTGCAGAAACGCTATACGAGGCTTGCAGAGAGGTTGAGGAATGGGCCCTAAGTCTAATCGCATAGGGAAAATTGCGAACTCTTCCGACCAGAAAGATACGCCTGTCCTTGTATGTGAACGCCGCAAGAACCAACCCCGGCTATCAGTTGAGGTATGTCGCAAATGCCGGCACAGGCACAGGTGCTCGTCCTATTCTTCCTGGATGCAGCCCAGTTTGGTCGATTTCATGCGGGCCAAATGAGGCCCGCCACAGTAAACTCTACGCCGACAAGATAGACAAGATTTGGGAGAATTACCATGCAAGATCAAGTGATAGTATGTCCCCATTGCCACAAGGAGATTCCATTAACCGAGGCCATTTCTCATCAAATCAGGGAGCAGTTGCGTAAGGAATTTGAGGTTGAGGTCAAGAAGAAAGAACAGGAGCTCTCCCAAAAAGAGCAGGTTCTTTCTATGAAGCAAAAAGAACTGGAAGATTCAAAAAAGTCCCTGGATCAGCAGGTGGCCCAAAAATTAAAGCTTGAGAGGGAAAAATTAGAAAAGGAAGCAAAACAAAAAGCAGAAGAGGCAGCGTCTGTTGAGTTACGGGATTTGCGTGCGC
>CAYSYZ010000089.1:0-9572 GCA_964435205.1 uncultured Desulfovibrionales bacterium | reverse complement strand
TGACAATACGTTAGGGCAAACAAGGAGTAAAAGGCATGGAAGTGACGGTGTTAATACAGGCTACAGATGAGGCCTTTAAGATAATAGAGGAGGCCAGAGAACGTGCGGTAGAGGTGCTTAATACCTCGGTCAGATTTACTGCCGAGACTAAGCTCCTGGAAGAGAAGAGAGTTCAGGCCATCTTTAAGGGGGCGGAACGAGCCAAATCCGAAGTCCTAAGTTTTATGGCTACGTTTGCCTTATTATTTTTCCCTTTCTGGATGCCGCTTTCAGGTTTTTTTGATGTTTTTCATCTGAGCATTGGTGCTTCCTGCTGCGCTTTGGTCGCCTATATCTCCCACGATCTCCTTTTTGTTAACGTTCGGGTAGGTGATATGCGTACCATAGTGAAAAGGTTTTTCGCCTATATCCCCTGGTTGATATATCAGATCATATTAGCCAACCTCCACGTAGTGAAGATCGTCCTAAGTCCAAAGATGCCTATAAACCCCAAGATAATAAGATTTAAGACCAAACTGGAAAGTGATATCTCGCTGGTGACCTTTGCCAATTCTATAACCCTTACTCCGGGTACTATTACGGTAGATATAAAGGACGGCGAATACTACGTGCATGCCATCGACGAAACGGTGGCCTACGACCTTCTCTATGGTGGTGAGATGGAAGACAGGGTAGCCCATGTCTTCATGGAGGCAGAACATGTCTATGTCCAGGACGTACTGGACGTAGCCCGCATATATGGCGCCCTGCGATAGAAAACGTGATGATATGAGTCACGGAGGAGGCGATAGCAGATGATAATAAGTTACGAGGACATAATCATTAAGACCCTCACCCGGGTACTAGCACCATTCTTACAACTCTATGCCCTCTATGTCCTTGCCCATGGTCACTATAGCCCTGGAGGCGGATTCCAGGGGGGAGTCGTCCTGGGGGCGAGTATAATCCTTATGGTTATTGCGTTTGGCCTGGATACAGCGAGGAAACGGCTATCCGAAAAGGCAGATGTAGTACTGCTATGCCTTGGGTTGTTGATTTATTCAGGAGTCGGGGCCGTGTGTTTGGCCCTGGGGGGTAACTATTTAGATTATAGTCAACTAGCCGAGGTCTTGCCCGTGGGCATAGCCAAAGCCAGATCCCTGGGGATTCTTTTTGTGGAGACCGGCGTTGCTCTTGGTGTCATGGCGGTTATGATTTCCTTATTTTACGATATTTCTACAGGAGGATTGCCTCCTGAATCGTCGGGGCGATAATCGGAAACAGTAAGGCAAGAAGTCAGGGGACGAGCAGCGTGGATATCGAAGACATCCAGAGACAGTCCATAAAGATGCAACAAGTTTACAACATGATTCTAAATCTTGCTCCAACCGATGTCACCGTCCTGATCCAGGGGGAAAATGGAACCGAGAAGGAATGGGTAGCCGAGGCCATACACAGGCATAGTTCTCGTAGAGATAAGCCATTTGTAGTCATTAACTGCGCTGCATATCCCCGCTCTCTGTTAGAGAGGGAGCTGTTTGGCCATGAAAAAGATACCCTTAAGGGCGCCAAATATCAGAAAAAAGGGCGTCTGGAAAAGGCAGACGGTGGCACTGTTTTTTTAAATAAAGTGGATGAGATACAGCCCTTATTTCAGGTGAAGCTACTTAAGTTCCTGGAAACGGGGGAATTTGAAAGGCCTGGCGGGGAGGCGAAGATCAGGGTAAACGTGCGCATGATAACGGCTACAGACAAGGATCTAAAAGAGGAAGTAGAAAGAGGGACGTTTAACGAAGAAATGTACTACCGCCTGAGCATCATAAACATATACATACCTTCCCTGAGGCAAAGAAAGGAGGATATACCTTTCTGGGTCGAATATTTTATGGAGAGGTTGGCATCGGAGAATAAAGGAAGGACTAAAGAAGTTACTCCGGAGGCTATGCAGTTTTTAATGGATTATTCCTGGCCTGGTAATGTCAAGGAGTTGGAAAACACCGTTCAGTATGCTTATCTGACTACTCAAGACGATTTCATTGATCAGGACGCCCTCTTCCCTAGACTGCGTAATGAGGTGGCAAGAGAAGAGAAAGAAGGGGTGGTATCCTTCGAAGAAAACGAAAAAAGGTTTCTACTGAGAATTTTGCGGGAAGAAAACTGGAACAAACTCCAGGTAGCCAGACGGCTCAAGATCAGCCGAAGCACCCTTTATTCAAAACTCAAGAGATATAATCTCCTGACCAAACCTTCGTCAGTTGTTAAGGGGTGAAGGTTGCATATGAAAATGTATTACAGGGAGTGTCATTATGCTTAACATGCAACAATTCTTTATGGGTGTGAGCATAGCCTTAAGTATCCTAGTCTTACTCTGTCTCTACCGGGC
The DNA here is from genome assembly GCA_964435205.1 of uncultured Desulfovibrionales bacterium. Lineage (GTDB taxonomy): Bacteria > Desulfobacterota > QYQD01 > QYQD01 > QYQD01 > CAYSYZ01. Next base: position 7,210 of record CAYSYZ010000089.1, on the reverse strand, counting down.
TGTTTTTGGCCCGTTTATTACAAACCGGATAGTGGGCGTGGGGGCTATTGGAACCAAGACTTTAATTATTTTGCTCCTCATGGGTTTCTTGTACGACAGGGTTGATATGTTTGTGGATATAAGCATTGCTTACGCCCTGCTGAACTTTATTGGGACCCTAGCTGCCGCCAAGTTTTTTGAGATGAGAGGAGAAGTGTGATTATGAGCGCATCGACCATGGGTTCAATAGTGACAGCCGTCTTTCTTTTGGTGGGTCTATTTTTCTTTTTTGCCGGTACTGTTGGTCTTTTGCGCCTGCCCGATTTCTTTTCTCGAATGCATGCTACCGGCAAGGGTGATACGCTAGCAGTGCTGCTGTCACTCGTTGGGCTGGCCATCTATAACGCCTCGAGCGGAGGATTTTCCACCCCCAGTATTCTGGTCAGCATAAAGATCATTTTTATCGCCATCTTTTGGTTCTTGGCTGGCCCGACCGCGACACATGCCATTTCGCGCGCGGCCTTTCGTTGCGGTGTAAAGCCCTGGACTCTGGAGCATCAGTTTAAGGAGGTGGAGAAGGAGTGATACTGCCACTGGATTTCATACTACTTGTCTTTGTGGTCATAACCGGTATCGCGGCGTTGCAGATAAAAGACCTTTTGAGTGCCGTTATTATCCTGGGGGCGTTCAGCTTTTTTATGTGCCTGATCTATGCAGAGATGGGGGCGGTGGATGTGGCCTTTACCGAGGCCTGCGTGGGAGCGGGCGTAGGCACCGTTCTGTTCATCGCAGCAGTCCACAAGACAAAAAGGAGGTCAAAAGATTGAAAGTACTTGCACTGCTTACAGTCACTGTAATCGGTTGCCTTCTTGTATACGGCGCCGAGGATTTCCCCAAGTGGGGCGACCCGTATCAGCCGGGCAGCGTCCACGTTTCTCCCAGGTATACACAGGGGACTTACATAGAGACCGGCACGCCCAATATAGTGACTGCTGTGGTTGCCGACTACCGAGGCTATGACACCATGGGGGAGACCACGGTTATCTTTACCGCGGGTATGGCCTGTATTCTCATGTTGCGAAAGAAAAAGAGGAATGAGGGGGAAGACCGTGTTTGAATACATAGTCAGTAAGTTCAACTACTGGGTGTACATCTTTCTGATGATGCTTGGCCTGTACGGCATGATCGGAAAGCGGAATCTGGTCAAGAAGCTCATCGGCATGAACATCTTCCAGGTCTCGATAATACTCTTCTATATTTCGGTCGGCTCCAAGGTTGGGGCGACGATACCAATACTCAGTGCTGAGGATGTCCACGGTATGCCGAATCCCCTGCACTACATGAACCCCTTGCCGCATGTCCTTATGCTAACCGCCATCGTGGTTGGTATCGCCACGACTGGTGTGGCCTTGGCCATCATAATCATGGTCTACAACAGGTACAAAACTCTCGAAGAGGATGAAATCTTAGAAATTCGCAAGGACTCTGGAGTCTGAGATGACCTACGAACATTTTGCCGTATTGATTGTAGTTGTCCCCCTGATGACTTCTTTCCTCGTCGGCTTGCTTGGATGGTTCAGGAAAGGGGTGTGCTATCCTCTAACATTGGCCGCCTTCGCTGCGTCGCTGATCTGTTCGATTGGGATTTTGACACAGGTCATGACCAAGGGAACCATCCATTATCACCTTGGTGGTTGGGAACCGCCCTGGGGCATAGAATACGTCATAGACTACCTGAATGGCTTTATGTTGGTTATGCTGTCGTCCATTGCCCTTGTGGTAGCGATCTATTCGAAGAAGAGCGTAGAACAGGAAATTCCGGGAAAGATCGTCCCCTTCTACAGTGTCTTGCTCCTTTTTGTGACCGGCCTCATAGGAATTACGGTTACTGGAGATCTCTTCAATGTCTTCGTGTTCTTGGAGATTGCCGCCCTGACCGGGTATGCCCTCATAGCTGTGGGCGAGGACGGCGCTCCCATGGCCGCCTTCGACTATTTGATCATGGGTACCGTGGGGGCCTGCTTTTACTACTTGGGCGTCGGTTATTTGTATAGCGTAACCGGTTCCCTGAATATGGCTGATTTGTCGCAGATCCTGCCAAACCTTTATCACAATAAGACGGTGCTGGTGGCGTTTGCTATGATCGCGGTGGGAGTTTCTTTCAAAATGGGTCTTTTCCCCTTGCATGCGTGGCTTCCCGACGGATATACCCATGCTCCGTCGGCGGTCAGCGCCATTATCGCTCCCATGGCCACCAAGGTTATGGCCTACCTCATGGTGAGGCTGTTCTATACGGTGTTTAGGCCCTACTTCGTCGTGGACTTGCTGCCAGTCACTCAAGTACTGACTGGGGTGGCGGCTGTCGGTATTATTGCGGGATCCATTTTTGCCATCGCACAGACCGACTTGAAGAGGATGCTGGCCTATTCTTCCATAGCAAACGTAGGCTATATTGTCCTGGGTATTGGCCTTGCGAACCAAATGGGCCTGACCGGTGGATTGCTCCACATCCTCAATCATGCCGTCATGAAGGGGACCCTGTTCTTGGCTACAGGCGCGATAGTCTACAAGATGGGAATGCGGGATATCACACAGTTTCGCGGGCTGCCGAAGAAGATGCCTTTCACTATGACAGCCTTCACTATCGCCGCCCTGTCCATGATAGGAGTGCCGCCCACCTGCGGCTTTTTCAGCAAGGTATATCTGATCATGGGCGCGATTGATGCCAAGCAGTACATATTTGTAGCAGTCATACTTATGAGTAGTCTGTTGAATGTTGTCTACTTCTTCAGGGTGGTAGAGATATCCTTCTTTAGACCGTACCAACCCGCCTACGTCCCCGACGGGGGGAGCTATGAAAAAAATGGGATGGACGAGGTGCCGCTGAGCATGCTTGTCCCTACCTTGATTATGGCGGCGGCCGTTCTTCTGCTTGGTATCTATAACGGAGATGTCGTCAATGTGATCCAACATGCCATACCGGCGAGCCTTATGAGGTGATGTAGATGTGGAAGACGCATCATTACGGCATGACCTGTATGGATGATGCTCAGTACTTAAAGTAGCAGGAGGTGGATGAGTTGGATATCCAATTTGCTTGGTTATGTTTTATCTTCCCGCTGATCGGTGTGCTGGTAACCCCTGTCCTCGCTACCATCCATGCTAAGCTCAGAGATTATGGGGCGGTGTTTTTCTCGTCTCTTGCAGCCTGTTCCGCGCTTAGCCTCCTCCCCTACCTTTTTGAATCTTCCAAACTGCCGATCGAGAGTGTTTACGTATGGCTCGATGTGCCCATAAAGGTGAGCTTTGGCGTACTGGTGGATCCTTTGAGCATCATCATGGCCAACGTGGTCGCGGTCATCAGCTTCTTCATCATGATATACTGCCTGGGCTATATGAGGGGGGATTCTTCAGTAACGAGGTTCTGGATGCTGATGAACGCGTTCATCGGGAGCATGCTCCTCCTCGTCCTGGCGAACAACCTGTTGTTCATGTTTATCGGCTGGAAGCTGGTGGGCGTATGCAGCTACGGTTTGATAGGCTACTACTATCGGGACGAACAGAAGTACTGGATAGGAGGTCCGCCTCCGACCAAATACGCCAAGCCTTCGTCGTGCGGCTTGAAGGCGCTGGTCGTGACCGGAGTAGGCGACATGCTCATGTTGGCCGGCATACTAATCATGTTCTACTACGCTCGCACCTTGAATGTGTTAGAGCTTTATCAGACCTCAGCGACGTGGATACCGGAAATGGCCAAGTCCCCCGGGGTGATCCTGCTGGTCTGTGTTCTGCTCCTGGCCGGTCCCGTCGGCAAGTCGGCCCAATTCCCGCTTCATGAATGGCTTCCAGAAGCCATGGCGGGCCCTGGACCGGTCTCAGCCCTGATTCACGCGGCAACCATGGTGAAGAGCGGTGTGTATCTGGTTGCCAGACTCATACCGATCTTCTACTACGGGTACTGGGTAGCCGGAAGCAGCGAGGCTCTTTGGTTTTTCACGCTGACTGCCTGGGTAGGTGCAATCACGGCCTTCCTCGCAGCCAGCCAAGGTTTGGTCTCTCTTGAGCTGAAAAAGGCCCTGGCGTACTCTACGGTGAGCCAAATAGGCTATATGATGCTTGCACTGGGCGTGTCTGGATTCAGCCAGGGTCTCCTGGTAGGGGGCTACACAGCCGGAGTGTTTCACCTAGTAAGCCACGCTATGTTCAAGGCTTGTCTGTTCCTGTGCGCGGGCACGGTCATTCACACGGCTCATTCCATCTACATGCATGAGATGGGATCGCTCAGGAAGTACATGCCGTATACATGGTTTTTCATGACCCTTGCGGCCCTGTCCCTGATGGGCGTCCCCCCGCTTCCTGGATTCTGGAGCAAGGACGCGGTGCTCGTGTCATGCCTTGAATCTCAAAACTACCCTCTATTCGCGGTTGCTGTAGCTGCCGTGGTTTTCACGTCCTTCTACACGACCCGATTCATCGGGATGATTTTCCACGGACGTGCAAGTGATAATGTCAAACATCTTGAGGAGAAGAAAGCGCACCTCGGCGAAGGGTACATCTCCCAGACATTCGCCTGTGGCGTCCTGGCCATCGCCCTTATTGTGGTCGGCTTATTGGGCTCGCGCGTAGAACATATGCTGCACGGAACCTTTCATTACAACCTGGCCGAGCAGCTCCACATGCCCATTCAACATGCGCAAAGTCGCTTCCCGCATGCCCTGGTTCCCATTTTATCGGTCGTTTGCGTACTGATGGGTGCTGTGCCTGCCTATCTGCTCTATGTTTCACGCAAGTGGGACCCTGAGGCCACGCTGCAAAGGTCTTCACTCCTCCAGACGCTGCACAAGTTTTTCTGGGAGAGATGGTATATCGACAGCTTCTATAACTGGTTCTTCGTGCGCGGAACGGTCAATACGTCCAACCTCGTACCACCCATGATCGAGGACCCGTGGGACAGCGTCGTTCACAAGAAAATGCCCTCCCTGATCACCAAGGGTGGTTACAGCATACTGAAGTTCTTCCGGACTGAGACGCGAAATCTGACTTACAATGTGTCTTATGCTCTCATCCTCTTTGTGGTCTTCATTATTCTCACGGTGTGGGGGGTAAAATGATGGCTAATATTCTGCTCCAAATAGTCGGAGTCCCGGTTCTAGCCTCAATATTCATATTCATCTTTAGATACCAAATAGGCAAAAGGGCGGGGTGGATCGCGGCATGCAGCCTCTTGTACACTACGACCCTTCTCTGCATCGCGGGTCTCAGGATTTATCAGGGCACGAATATTTACGAGGCGTATCTGCTTATCGCGCCCGGCATACGACTTGGCCTTTTTGCCGACGGATTGAGCCTGCCAATTGCCTTGATAGCCAATGTGCTGTGTACGGTGCTCGCATTTTACTCAATACACTATGTAGATCACAGGATCGAGATCATATACGAAGATGTGGACAAGAGGGGATATATAAGCTACTACACCAGATTTTTCTACCTGTTCCTCCTCTTTCCCGTTGGCTTCATGGGGATTTCGTTTTCTTCAAACCTCATCGGCATGTACTTTTTCCTCGAACTGCTGACGGTTACCCTCTACTTCTTGATGGCCTATTTTGGGTATATAGAACGAGTTAAAATTGCCTTGATGTGTCTCCTGTGGGGGATTTTTTCGGCCGTTTTCTTTCTGGCTGGATCTTTGATGGTTTACAGTCAGACCGGTAGTTTTGAGATCTCCAATGTATACCAGCTAGCCGGAAACCCGCTGACCTTCTGGATCATATGCGTGTTTCTCTTCGGCTTGTTTGCTAAGCTGGCCGTGTTTCCCTTCCACGTCTGGATGCCCTGGGTTCACGCCGAGCATCCTACGTGCATCGCTGGATTGCTGGCGGTTTACGCAAACATAGCGGCCTATATAATCGTCAGAGTTCTTGTTTTGCCTCTTTATAATGATTTTCAGGTATTCGGCATACCTATCATGGTCATGGCTGTGATAACCATGATATATGGATCTTTTCTTACCATGGCACAGACCGATATAAAGCGAGTCGCTGCCTGCTCCACGATAAGTCAGATAGCTTACTCCATGCTTGGGTTAGGAGCACTGACTATGGTAAGCATCGAAGGAGGTATGTTTTTCTTCCTGAGTCATATTATGGGCAAAACCATTTTCTTTTCAACTGCTGGTCTGGTGGTCTATACAACAGGCATCAGGGATATAAGGAATCTGGGCGGACTTGCCCGTAAAATGCCTATAACGGCTTTACTCTGGGTATCCAGTGCGATGATGCTCTCAGGATTCCCCCCCTTCAGCAGTTTTACCGCAGAGTGGATAATGTTTACCGGTATTTTTGAACGCGGTGCATCCAATTCTACCGCACTGATAGTCGGAATCATAGGGGTCATGGCAATCCTCTTGACGGTGGGCTACGCATTCCTGGCCGTGAAGAACGTATTTTACGGCCCGTTGAAACCTCATCTGGAAGGCGAGGCCATCAAAGATCCGCCACTGACTATGAGTGTTCCGCTGATACTTTTGGTTGTTCTGTCTATTGTCCTCGGTATGTATCCTAAAATCGTTATGAACCTCTTACATCCGGTGATAGGCGGGTCGTTAATCCCATCTTAATTTTGATGATTTCGTAAAAAGTCAAATTTGGGACGACACAGGAAAAAGCTCTCCGCCCAGGCGGATCCGCCACGGCGGACCAATGGACTTGTTACGAAGTCATCAATTTTGATACAAGAAAAAGAGATGGCCTAGGAGTCTATGCGGGGTGTATAGCGGAGCTATCCGGGAGAAAAGACTATTTCATTTTATCCAGCAGTTTTTCATAATAAATCTGGTTTTCTTCAAAATTTACGGGTCGCTTTTGTATGGTGTTGAGCTTCATGACCAGAAAATTCAGTTTCTTCATCTGACGATATTTTTCCTTTTCATCGGTGAGCCCGGATAACAGGTCCTGGGCAGCCTGGATATCCTTTTTCAACTGCAGTTCCGGTGGGATACAATCAGCATTTTTTAAAATTTTATAGGCCAGGCGTAATTCAGGCGGGATATGACTATCATCTTCGAAGGCCAGAGGTTTCCCTTTGCCAGGCAGATTGTCAAACTCTCCCCTTTCTATGGCTTCCTTAATTATGTTTTCCACGATGCGCTGCGGTATCATAGCTCAACCTTGATGGTCGCGTAAAAAGTCCAAAAACCGCTTTTAACGTCATTCCGGCCCGCCTGCGGCGGATA
>CAYSYZ010000088.1:0-9666 GCA_964435205.1 uncultured Desulfovibrionales bacterium | reverse complement strand
TACGAGTTGATGGGCGCAATTTCACCAGTTTTGCGGGATCTCGGTTTGAGAAGCCGTTTGATGTTCGCTTTCGAGACCTTATGGTTGTAACGGCGCGAACTCTACTGGAAGAACTCTGTGCGGTGTATGCTTACACCGAAAGCGATGAGATTTCTGTTTTGTTTACGCCGAAATGGAACCTCTTCGACCGCGAGCTGGAAAAACTTGTCTCAATTTCTGCGGGCATTGCTAGCGCTGCATTTACACGGGCCTGCGGTGAGCCAGCACACTTTGATAGCCGCATGTGGCTCAGTGTCGCTGAAGATGACGTGGTTGACTACTTCCAATGGCGCCAGTTAGAGGCCGCACGCTGCGCGCTTAATAGCTGGTGTTACTGGACGCTGCGAAAATGTGGGAGCAGTGCTCAAGAAGCTACCGCGGCTCTCAGGGGAAAGGCTAAGGGCTTTAAGAATGATTTGCTTTTTCGGCACGGTGTCAACTTCAACGACGTGCCGTTGTGGCAACGTAGAGGTGTGGGCTTATACTGGGAGAGATATGAGAAAGAGGGCTATGACCCGGTCAAACGGGTGGCTGTTCGTGCCGCCAGAAGGCGCATCAAGATCGATCACGAGTTGCCGATGAAAGAGGCTTATAACGAGTTTCTTCGGGATGTTTTGTCATCTTGCCGCAGAAATCGCGCATAAGGTTCTGCTTTTCAGGGATATCTGCTCTACCAATACGATAAAACCGGTAAAGCACAGATAACGCCAAACAGGTTGATAAATGGGCCTGATAGACTTCTAATCCGCAATGATACTGTGTTTTTCTGTTTTTTGCTCCACCACTTTTCCAGTTACCGTATCGAGTACATAATAGCCGTTAAACTGGGTAAAGCGACCACTTTGAGCTGCCCATGACGATATCTGGTATCTCCCTATACCCTCCCTTTCGCTTCCTGCCAGGGCCGGTTTCGAGGCATAAATGTTGTACGTAAGATTCAAAATAAGCATGACGGCAATGCTCCACAAAACGGCTCTTGTCCATAGGTCGATCTTCATGACGACACCCTCCTCACTTTTACTCCATCTTTTTTACTAGAGACAAGGCACCAGCTTTTGTTCGGTTCCTCATAACTACTTTAGACCGAAACTCGTTCTACACCTGAATTAGAAGTGGCTTTGTTATTGAAAAGAAAAAGCCCCTTGCCTGTAACCGTAGCCACTTTTAAACGACCTAATGGCCAGTTTCTTTTCCGTTTATGACCTTAAGTAAGGTTTCGCTCAGTTCTTCTATTCTATATGGTTTGGGAATAACAGCGCAAAAGCCATACCTTCTGAAATCGGTCATTACCGGATCATTAGAATATCCACTGGAGACAATTCCCTTTACTCCGGAATCTATTTCGACCAGTCTCCTGATCGCTTCCTTGCCCCCCATTTCCCCCGGTACAGTCAAATCCAATATGACCACATCATAGGGCTCTCCAGATTCCCTGGCCTTCTGGTATAACTCTATGGCTTCAAATCCATCTTTGGCGAGCGAGACTTCGTACCCAAGATGTTTGAGTACCTGCTCGCCAGTGTTCAGGACGACCTCTTCGTCATCCATCAGAAGTATTCTACCTCTTCCTGCTACCGTCTTATCTTGCTCTTTTTTCTTAGCAGTAGTGACCTGATCCTCGGCGGCAGGCAGGTATATGTAGGAGGTTGTTCCAATTCCTAACTTTGATTTTACCTCAATATGGCCACCGTGCTTCTCAACGATGGAATAAGCTATAGCAAGCCCGAGGCCGCGGCCTTTCTCTCTCGTGGTGAAGTAAGGGTCAAATATTTTCGGCAGGTGTTCCTCCGGGATACCGGCACCCTGATCTTCAATGGATATTTGTATGTATTTACCCTCTTTGAGGTTGAGAGGTTCGTCTCCATCTGCAATAATGTTCCGAGTTTTAACCCTGATAGTTCCTCCCTCAGGCATGGACTGCCGGGCATTAATAACCAAATTACTGATCGCCTGAGCAATCTGGTCTTCATCCACCACGACCGGCCAGAGGTCTTGAGGTATGGTGAACTCGCATCGAATATTTGACCCTCTCAAGGCAAAATCGGTCAACTCCTTGAGCAACCTGGATATGGAAATAGTCTTCTTAACCGGCAATCCACCTCTAGCAAAAGTGAGTAATTTGGTAGTCAACTGCTTTGCCCGCAAGGCGGCCTTTTCTGCTTCGTTTAACATTTCAAAAACTTCAATGTCCAGTCGTTGACTCAATTTTGCCAGACCAATATTGCCCAGGATGCCCGTAAGGAGGTTATTGAAATCGTGCGCAATACCTCCGGCAAGGATACCCACTGACTCAAGTTTCTGGGACTTGAGAAGTTCTTCCTCTATCTTCTTGCGCTTGGTAACGTCACGCAGGATTCCCAGAGCAGCAGGTCTGCCATTATACTGGATGATGTCCACAGATGACTCTACGACCTTTACGGTTCCATCCTTACACAGGCCTTCATTTTCATAGATCCTGGAAAGTTTTTCGCCCTGTATCCGCAGCCTGTGTCTTTCCAGGACTTTATTCCGGTATTCAGGTGCCAACAGTTTGAAAAAGGGCATCCCCACCATTTCCTCAACTGTGTATCCATAGATGTCTGCCAGCCCTTGATTGGCAAACCGAATAATCTCGTCTTGTACAATAAATACCCCATCCTTTGCCTGCTCGACCAGCGAAGAATACTTTGTTTCTGATTCCCGCAGTGCCTGCTCCAACTGCTTGCGCTCGATGATTTCCCGTTGGAGTTGGGCATTCGCTTCGACTAGCTCAGCAGTACGCTCCTCTACTCGTCGTTCCAGTTCCTCATGAGTTTTTTTCAGGGCTTCTTCAGCCTGCTTGCGGGCAGTTTCGTCGCTATAAACAGCTACAATTTCCCCAGACGGTAATTTATAAATAAAATTTTCCCTCCATCCGATAATCCTTTCATCCTTATAGATGCTAACCGGGTGATGTTCGGGCTTACCTGTTGCCCAGACCCTCTGGAAAATCTCGAAAAGGCCGAAGGCCTTAACGCTCGGAAAAATCTCAAGAACGCTTTTACCAATGAGCGACTCTCTTTTAATACGATCTATCCTTTCGCCTGCCTTGTTAAAATCCACAAATATGAAATCCTTGCCCTCATTTACAGCCCTGTATATGGCAACCCCATTGCTCATATTTTCAAAAAGCGTTCTGTATCTGACTTCGCTCTCTGGCAGTGCCTCCTCGGCCTGCTTACGGTACAGGGCTTCTTTCTCTAACTCCCTGACTCTCTTTTCCAATTCTTCATAGGTTGGCTTTCCGATCATAAAAACATTCTCCAGTCATTAAAAAGACTTCACATACTTACATTCTGTCATAACGTGTGGAGCCTTTACAAGCCAAACAGATGGCTGGCTTGCCGGAATCACCAAAGTCGAGAGGCCTATTTGACGCTTTCCTGAACTGACGCCTTTTTGCCAGCATCGAAGCACGTCACGGGAATCCGTGCCTCGTGATTTTTTGTAATACGACAGGCTTTGAAAAAGAAGAAAGAAGGGACTTTTATCTCACCGGCAGTATCCAAGGAAGACATTTTAGGAGATTCATTAATTTCGCTGGCCAGTAAGCCTTCCGTATCTATCTCTTGTTCGAACATCAAACTCTATCCTTATGGTGTCCCTACGTTCGACCAAAGTCCTAACATACCTTGTAGCTTTGTTTCCCCATGGCAGTGATAACCCTCACGTCCTGACCACTTCTGAGCCTAAAAGCATTGACAAATATGTGACATCTACCATATCATCACAGGAGCTTCAGCAACGTGATACAGAATATTTTCTGTTTAACCTGTAATTCCCTGTAGCTTGCTGCGGGGAGGTTTATTTGCTATCTTAATTCGCAGGAATATGACATCCGGCTGACTGCGTCTAAAAAATCTTTGGGAGAACAAACATTATGAGCACTTGCCCCAGCCCGGCAGGAATCAATGCAGCTCGTCTCGACGCCTACTTGCGTAGGCTAGTCGATGTACAGGAAGAGTTAGCAGAACTTGGACCGATACTGGAGAGCGCGGCGAAAGATTTCGCATCGGCCAAACGGGCGGACGACCCGTCGAAACAACTGGCCGAATTCACGAACAAATACCACTTCCTTGTTTTCCGCGCATATCACCTTGCCACGGAGGGGCTAGCTCTCGTGAATCTCCTTGACCTGGCGGCGGCTTTGCTCAGTCAGTCAACTGAGGGTACGGTAGACCCGGAACTTTCTCAAAAGCTCGCATTGGCTCGCCAACTTGTGGACGAGCTAGAACCTCTGTTGCGGACTATGCGTGATCAGTTGGAGCCATATAAAAGCCTGGGTCCAAAGTAGAACCTCAATTGTAGATTGACACCCAAGCGTCTTTTCCTTAGACTATTCTCACCTAAAAGGAAGTTATCAGCATTTCGCTTTCTAATATGATTTAAGCGGGAACATTGTGTGTTTTCGGGCATTTCGAGCCAGACTGTCACCAGATTAAGCTTCTAACATCCCCGGAAGTTAACCTGGAGGTTTATGAAATGAAGATTCTTTTGGTGTATCCAAGGGTTGCAGAGACCTTTTGGAGCTTCAAATATGCTTTGAAAGTTGTCCGCCGCAAATCCACTTTCCCTCCTCTTGGAGCGCTTACCATAGCCGCCATGCTTCCACCATCCTGGGACAAACGTCTGGTGGACATGAATGTTCTGGAGCTTAAAGATGAGGATCTCAAGTGGGCGGATTATGTTTTTATCAGTGCCATGATTGCTCAGAAAGACTCGGCAGCGAGTGTGATTAAGCGGTGCAAGCGGCTGGGTGTCAAAACGGTGGGGGGTGGACCACTTTTCAACTGCTGTGGCGATGATTTCCCCGATGTGGATCATCTAGTACTTGGAGAAGGAGAGGTAACTCTCCCTTTCTTGGTAAAGGATCTGCAGGCTGTTTCTCCCGGGCGCTGCTATTACCCCGAAGAACATCCCCCCTTGGACAACACTCCCCTTCCCATGTGGGATCTCGTTGATTTCAAAAACTATGTCAGCACGAGCATCCAATACTCCCGCGGATGCCCCTTCAACTGTGAGTTTTGTGACATCATTATCATGAATGGTCGTGTCCCCAGGACCAAGAGTAATGACCAGATGCTGGCGGAGCTGGATGCACTTTATGATCGGGGTTGGAGGGGATCGGTCTTTTTCGTAGACGACAACTTTATCGGGAATAAGAAAAAGGTAAAAACACTACTGCGTGAAATCATCCAATGGCAAGGACGGCGAAAAAGGCAGCTCAATTTTTTCACGCAGGCTTCGGTGGATCTGGCAGAAGACGAGGAGCTCATGAACCTTATGGTGGAAGCAGGCTTCAATAAGGTCTTTTTGGGGCTGGAAACCCCTTCTGAGGACAGCCTCAGAGAATGCGGCAAGTCCCAAAACCTCAATCGCAGCCTGATGGAATCTGTCCGGACCATTCAGAATCATGGCTTAGCGGTAATGGGAGGTTTCATCATCGGTTTTGATAATGATCCTCCTGATATTTTTCAAGCACAGGTTCGATTCATCCAGAACACAGGGATTGTTACCGCCATGGTCGGCCTTTTGACTGCCATTCCTAGAACCCGGCTTTACCAGCGTCTGGAGCGGGAAGGGCGTCTTCTTTTCGAAACTTCGGGTAATAACACCAGTGTGGACGGGAGTCTCAACTTTGTCCCCAAGATGAACCGCCAATTGATTATAGATGGCTATCAGTGGGTCATGAACACCCTCTATTCCCCTGAAATGTACTACAAACGTATCCTGGCCTTTTTACGCGATTATCGGCCGAGGGCCAAGACCGGGCTGGAAACGAATGATATCTTCACCTTTGTGCGGTCTTTATGGTACCTGGGGGTGATGGATCGCAAAGGAACCCGGAGTTACTATTGGCGTTTGTTGAAAGAAGCTTTGCTCCACTCCCGGCGCGCATTTTCCGAAGTGGTGACCATGCTTGTGTACGGATACCATTTTCGTAAGATCTATTGGAATTCGCAGTTTTTGCAAAAGTAAAACGTCATCCCAGCGTTTTGGCTTGTATGTTTGAATAGTTTTGGAATAAAAGCGTGGATAAGAAGGTGGAATGCATCTTGAAGCTAAACACGGGTGAGACATTGTGAGTCAAAAGATATGCATTACAAATCTTGTAAAAAAGTTTTGGATTTTTGGGTTATGATGGTGGCAAGAAGTCTGAAATTTCGGGCTGTGAAAAGCGAATATGATCCAATATGAACTAGCCGAGGACATTTCTGCAAAGGTGCGAGATATCATTCCTAGGCTCCGAATGACCTATATACACCAAAAACCTTTTTGTAAAAGGCAGCCGATTTCAGTCTTCGTGACATTTTCAGAGAAGGCTATCCTATTTTTCGAAAACAGTCTTAAGCAGGTCGGTTACCCTCGCTGCGGGGTCTGTCCTTATCTTCTTTTCCTCCTGGCCTACCATATAGAAAAGACCGTCCAGGGCCTTATTCGTAACGTAATGATCCAGGTCCAGCGACAGCTTGTCAACGAACTGGATAGATTCATATCTTGCCATCATATTCTTGTATGAACGTGTTACCCCAACCTCGTCCATGCTCGAAGATATAATCGGCTTGAATGCGTTGTAGATCTTGTCATGGGTCTTTGCCTTGAAAAACTCTGTTGCGGCAGTATCACCTCCGTTGAGTATCTTTCTGGCATCGTCGAAAGTCATCTCCTTGATTGCATCAACAAAGAAAACGGTTGCCTGCGGCGCGGCCTTTTCCGCCGCCCTGTTCATGCGCAGAATGAAGTCATCAACTTCTTTCTTATATCCGACTTTGCTGAGAACGTCTGCAACCTTCTGGATCTTTTCTGGCATGAGGATCTTAATCATCTTCTCGCCGAAATAGCCATCCACCTGTGAGACATTTTTCACGGCTTTATCGGTCCCTATCGAAAGGGCCTCCTTTAGCCCTGAAATTATTGTATCGGTATCAGGCCCTTCCTGTCTTGTACCACCTATACCTTTAAATATGTTGTCGAGGAATCCAGCGTATGACAGATGAACTGACAATGCAAAAACAAAAAGCATCAAAAATGATATCTTTCTCATACACTCCTCCATTACCGAATGTTTTTATGATCTTCCGTAAGTCCATCCAATTTATTGTACCTTCAATTCCGAAGTGCAATGAGGACAACGTACAGCCTTAATCGGAATGACTGACAGGCAATAAGGACACTCTTTAGTTGTTGGCACGGCTGGCGGGGCTTTCTCTTGGCGCCTGAGTTTGTTGATATGGAGGACGAGAATAAAGACGGCGAAGGCAACCATCAAGAAGCTAACGATCGTATTTACAAAGAAACCGTAGTTTACCGTAACTGCACCGGCCTTCTGGGCATCAGCAAGGGTAGCATAAGGTCCAGCAACCGCCCCCTCTTTCAGTACTATAAAAAGGCTAGCAAAATCAACGTTACCTAAAAGCAGGCCGATAGGTGGCATAATGATATCGGAAACGAGTGACTTGACGATGGAGCCAAAGGCGGCACCAATTATGATTCCAACAGCCATGTCAACTGCGTTGCCCCGCATGGCAAACTCTTTGAATTCTTTCAACATATTTGTCACTCCTTTTCCGTATTCTCGTAAGAATGCCGGATCGGTATCTATGCCATTGCTTGTTTTAAAATTATGGAACACAAATTGTGTATCGTCAAATATGCCTTTTTTCAAAGTGTCCATATATTGTGTGCCAGCAACTAAGCACGAAAGTAGAGATGTCTGCTATCGACCGCGAAAAATGGAAACCCTGAAAATTCAAGGTATACAAATCATATCCGCACATAACGAATGCCATGGCCATGGCTTTAGTCTGCACAGGGTGAAGCCTCTTACAGACTCACCCCGGTTGCGTTTGACTGCCCGTGAAGGTTTTCTATCCACCTCAAGGCCTCTATGTCACTGACTTTTCCGAGGTATCGCTGTGTCGTGGAAAGCTTGGCATGCCTTAGGATGACTTTGCTGACAATTTCAATTGGGGTGCCGAAACGCGATGCATAAGTTTAGCATGCCTTCTAAGATCTTGCGGTGTCAAGTGGATGCCCACCAGTTTGCCTGCCTTGCTGACGACCACCCTAGGCGCACAGCATAGGTTATGGGAAAGATCCGCTGATCGGAGCCGATTCGTTTTTCCTGGACGTATTCTTTGAGCCTGTGGGCGACTTTCTGAGGGATAAAAACGACTTCAGTTTCTTTCCCGCTTTTGGGCTGCCTGAGGATAAGTTTACGGTCTTCGACATCCTGTGGCCTAAGCTTAAGTGCCTCGCTGATTCTCATGCCACCACGGGCCATAAGTTCAAGCATGATGCGGTTTCTGCGCTTGGTTGTTCTAAAAATGATTTCGTCGACAGCTTCTTTGTCCAGAATACTCCAATGCGTAATCTTGGCAGACTTGAAGACCTTCCTAAGCATAGGGAGATCGCAGAGATTTTGAGGTTCGGAATGGACGGTATTTTTGATGAAATTAAAAAATGATGTGAGAGAAGAATGGCGGGTTCGTTTGGTTGACTGTTTTGCGCCTTCGGTGACCTCGTTAAGGAATGTTAGGTCTTCGTCTGGGGTTACGGAGCTCAGTTCCCTGTCACCGAACCGGCGGTCGAACCTGGATAGGACATGTTCGTACGTGCGAATAGTATTTTTTTTGGAGTTCATCTTGTGATACTCTAGACAATACTTTGCGGCGTGTGATACTGTCAGAGTTCACCTCCTAGATTTTTTGGGGAAAAGCGGTCTCCTTTGATTAGAAAGTCATATCTGTAATCAATTTGTTCCGGCAAACGCTTTATAACGGCAGGTAGTGATGGATTTTATATCGTCTAATCGGTCTCTATGTATCGGTCACACTCGATACCAATACCAAGTATATGCAAGCTTCATATGCAATGACGGTCTTATTGTCACGCCGGTTCAAAATCAGGTCCACGGCAAGTTCTTCGTGGTCCGGCAAAGCGAGAGCAGCTCTTCCTGGGTGCCATGTGCCTACAGAATGCCTGAAGCGGGCTAAAAACGGGTAGCTGAAGGATAACTTTTTGGCTGCACCGCCTTATGGGAGAATTCTAGCGGGCCTTAGTGTTCGAAAGGCGCAAATGACATGCTTATCTGGATAGGATTTATAATCTGTACATCGGCAATTGTTTACGCTGGAACCAGGCTTTCCAGATATGGCGATATTATCGCTGAGAAAACGGGACTGGGAAGGACATGGACAGGTGTGGTTCTTATGGCAGCTGTCACCTCCCTCCCGGAGCTTGTTACTGGAGTAAGCTCCGTCACCTATGCGGATGTTCCCAATATAGCCGTGGGTGATGTGCTGGGAAGCTGTGTGTTTAACCTGCTTATCCTGGCTATTCTGGATGCTTTTTATCGCCAAATGCCCATCTGCTCTAAGGCGCACCGCGGGCATGTTCTTTCCGGAGGTTTTGGTATACTTCTGCTCAGCATTGTTTCCGTAGGCCTATGTGCCGGGGAAAAAATTCCCCGATTGGGTTGGATTGGACCTTATAGTCTTTTGTTTGCGCTTGTCTATTTCCTGGCTATGAGACTAGTCTTCTTCTATGAAAAGCGTGAAATATCTAGTGGTGGTCACCATTAATTTTATAACTTATTTAGAGTAGCCC
>CAYSYZ010000087.1:0-9719 GCA_964435205.1 uncultured Desulfovibrionales bacterium | reverse complement strand
CCTCGGGGGCGGGCAATGATATCGAGCGGGCTACGGATTTGGCACGCAAGATGGTTTGTGAATGGGGAATGAGTGAAGATTTGGGCCCGTTGTCTTTTGGTAAGAAGGAAGAACAGATTTTCCTGGGTAAAGAATTATTCCAGCATAAAGACTATAGTGAAGAGACAGCCATCAGGATTGACAGGGAGATTAAGCGCTTTGTTACCGATAGCTATGAACGTGCTAAAAATGTTATCCAGGAAAACATTCAGTCTTTGCACAAACTGGCCGAATCGCTACTGGAGCGCGAATCGTTAAACGCTGCGGGCATTGACGAGATCTTAGGTTTGGCGGGAAAAGATGAACAAACGGCGGCCTGAGTGTGCTTCCGCACGGCGAGGGACCTACCGTAGTTAATAAATAACTTATCTTCAATTATTGTTTGTTATTGTGGATGAAAAACAGTTGTCAGTTGTCCGCGGCCACCGGATACTCACGTTTGGTGAAAAGACTTATGTAATGGGAGTACTTAATGTTACACCGGATTCATTTTCTGACGGTGGCCGGTATGCCGAATTAGATGCCGCTCTAAATCACGTGGAAGAGATGATAGAAGCCGGAGCGGACATCATCGATATTGGGGGAGAGTCGACCCGTCCTTTTGCCAAGCCAATAACCGTTGACGAAGAATTGTCGCGTGTTGTTCCGGTGATAGAGGCTATCAGAAAACGATGGGACGTTTTGCTTTCTGTAGATACCTATAAGGCAGTGGTGGCTGAGGCTGCCATTTCCGCCGGCGCTGACATAATTAATGATGTCACCGCCTTACGACATGATCCAGCGATGGTTGATGTGCTTCTTAATCACAGGGTTCCTGCCATTCTGATGCATATGCGCGGAATGCCGCAAAATATGCAGATAAGACCCCGTTATGACGACGTGGTGGGAGAAGTCATAGCCTTTTTACGCGACCGCCTGGACTGGGCAGAAGAAAGGGGAATCGATAGAGATAGATTCATTGTTGATCCCGGGATCGGTTTCGGCAAAACCGTGTATCATAATCTAATGCTGCTTCGATCAATTTCCGCGTTCCAGGAACTGGGGCGGCCGATCTTGATTGGACCATCACGTAAAAGCTTTATTGGCAAGATATTAGGTCTCGATGTTGGGGAAAGGGACGAGGCTACTCAGGTAGTGGTAGCTGTTGGGGTTTGGGAAGGAGCGCATATGGTGCGTGTACATGATGTACGGTCTGCCGTACGGACTGTCCGCATTGTTGAAGCCATAAAGGATACCCGTTTAGAAGTGGAAAATGATTGAATACTTGACTACACTGCGCTGGCAAGATGTCCTGGATATCTTGCTTGTTACCTTAATCATCTACGAAATAATTCTTTTTATCCGCGGTACCCGGGCCGTGCAGATGGCGGCCGGATTAGGCATAATGGTTGTCCTCTATTTTACAGCCCGTCAAATGGGGCTTCAAACTCTACATTGGTTGCTTGGCACTTTTTTAAGCTCCTTTTTCCTCCTGGTGGTCATCATTTTCCAGGATGATATTCGCCGGGCTTTAATGCAGGTCGGGCGGACCCCTTTTCTGCGGGTGAATACAGAAACGCTGCAGGTTCTGGAAGAGGTTGTCCGGTCGGCCGTGTCTTTGTCGAATAAGGGGATCGGGGGGTTGATAGCCCTCGAGCGGGAGACTGGACTGAAGGATTATTTAGAATCTGGCGTACCAATCGATGCCCGCGTTAGCCGGGAAATACTTTTGAGTATCTTTTACCCAACCTCACCGATACACGACGGAGCGGTAATAATTCGGAATGCTCGCATTTCCCATGCCGGATGTTTCTTGCCTCTTTCTACCAACCCATTTCTGAGCAAGAAACTGGGTACCCGCCACAGAGCCGCAATTGGGCTGACGGAACATACCGATGCGGTGGTGGTAGTGACCTCGGAGGAAACCGGCACTATTTCAGTGGCCATTGATGGCAAAATAACGCGTGATCTTGACGCAGCGACTTTGAGAAACATGCTTCAGAATATATGGCAGGAAAAAAAAGGTGGCAAGCAGTGGTGGAGAAAAATCATGATTGCCAGATTTAGAGAATGAAGGCTGGTAAATTACGCGCATTCTTGGGAAAGAACCTTGGCCTCAAGCTTTTGGCGTTGATATTTGCCTTGTTCTTGTGGTTCTTCGTGGTCGGAGAAGAGAAGGCCGAGGTAAGTCTTAATGTTCCCTTGGAACTTGTTAATATGCCTAAGGACATGCTTATTAGTAATGAGTTTAACGGCATGATCGACGTGCGGGTTTACGGGCCGCGTAGCCTTGTGCGTGAACTGGCTACAAAGCGTTTGAGCCATGTAGTTGATTTGGCGAATACTAAACCAGGCAGGATGGTTTTGCATATTACTCCTGAAAGTATACGGCTTCCGAGGGGTGTCCAAGTAACCCGCATACATCCCTCTCAGGTGGCCTTGATATTGGAACCTTTAGTGAGGCGCGAAGTACCAGTTGAGGCTGTATTAAAGGGCGAAGTGGCTGCTGACCACAAAATGAAGGGGGTGGAGCTTGAACCGGCCAACGTCGTTTTGGTGGGTGCTGCGCGGGAAGTGGCCAAGGTTAAAAAAGTTTTGACTCACCCGATCGATGTCTCGGGGCTTGATAAAAGTATGAATACCATGGCGGATATTGATTTGCAGATGTTTCATGTAAAGGTGGAAGGCGCCCCACCGATTACGGCGTACATCCAGGTGGAGGAGAATAGAATTCGGAATAACCTGGTTGTACCGGTGGAGGGCCTAGGGGCAGTGCACGGTTATAAGATTGACCCTGTTAATATAAAGGTCTCACTGTCCGGTCCGGTAAGTATCGTGCGGAATGTTGTTCAGAACAAAAATATACGAGCCATGGTAGAACTGGAAGGGCTTCATCCCGGCATATACATGCGGCAGCCGGTTATTCAGGCGCCCTTAGGTGTGAAGATAGAGAAAACCGCACCTAAGTCGGTTAGGATAACAGTTCTCAAGAAATGAGCCCCGTCTTATACACGAAAGTCAGTTTTCCCGGAAGAAACTCCGGTTGCTCATTGCTGGAAAGTGACTTGAACCGGGGGTGTAACATCCTGTGCTCCTTGCGGTAGACATAGGCAACACAAATATCGTATTTGGCCTCTTTAAGGGAGACCATCTCCTTGAAAGTTGGCGATTGCACACAGACCAAAATGTGACAGCCGATGAACTCTGTATCAGCCTGTCCTGGCTAACATCTTTTAAAAACATAGCCATTTCTGAAATCCATGGAGTAGCTATTTCCTGTGTTGTCCCTTCAGTGCTCCATACCATTGGCAGCTTTTGCCAGAAATACCTGAAGGTCAAGCCGCTTGTTGTAGGACCCAGAGTTAAGTCCGGGATAGACATTTGCATAGACAATCCGGAAGAACTTGGAACCGACCGTCTCGTCAATTCCGCGGCCGCCTTTGCCAAGTACCAAAAAGCCTTGATTGTGGTTGATTTTGGTACAGCCACTACATTTGATTATGTCTCTGAGCGCGGGGAATACATGGGGGGTGCCATTGCACCTGGTGTTGGTATTTCCTGTGAGGCTCTTTTCAGCAAAGCGGCTGGACTGCCGCGTGCGGCAATATTTGCACGACCCCAAACGAGTATCGCCAAAGACACCGTGTCTTCCATGAATGTTGGTGCAGTCTATGGTTTTGCCGGCATGGTCGACGGCATCGTTAAACGCATGAGAAGAGAAACCGGGCGTCCGGTAAAGGTGATAGCCACTGGGGGGCTGGCGTCTCTGATTGTCTCTGAATGCCAGACTATAAAGGTGGTAGAACCGTATCTCACCCTCGAGGGATTGCGTCTCATCTATGAGTGGAACAGCTAAGCAGCGGCCGGAGCCTGCCAAGCCTGAAATGGCTGTGATTAGGCCCAAGAGATTGTATAAAGGGGCCAGGATTGCCCTGGTCGCCACTGGCAGCCCATTTGAGCGAGAGGATTTTGATGCGGGCGTCCAGGTCTTGCGCTCCCTTGGCTTCGAAGTTAAGTACCATCCACTTTTGTTTGAGCAAAAGGGCTACCTGGCTGGTTCTGACGACCACCGGGCCCACCTTCTTACGGAGGCAATCTTAGACGATGAGGTTCAAGCCGTATTCTGTGTACGTGGTGGATACGGTACACTCCGCATATTGAGTCGCATAGATGCTTCTCTATTCAAGCTCCATCCCAAGATCATTGTTGGTTATAGCGATGTTACGGCACTACTTAACTTTGTTTTCGAGGCTAGCGGCCTGATTGCATTTCACGGCCCGATGCTGATCGGGTTTTCCAGCCTTCCGGACGATTCTCTGCGTCACTTTTTAAACCTGCTTACAAGGGAAGCCCCTCTGGTTATAAGGCCTTCACGTCGGGAAATTATTCAGAAAGGCCGGGTTCGAGGCAGGCTTATAGGGGGAAATCTTACTACCCTTGCCCACCTGATCGGCACACCGTATGAGCCATCGTGGGAGGGCCGTATCCTGTTTGTTGAAGAAAGCGGTGAAAGGCTCTATCGAATCGATCGTCTTTTTACGCAGCTCAAGTATGCGGGAAGGCTTTCCAGGTTAGCCGGCCTGGTTTTAGGGCATTTTACGGAGGGGGTTGAGGAAGAGGAAGTGTGGGAATTTGCCTACCAGAACTTGCGAGATATTGATATACCGATTGTCGCTGGTTTTCCCTTCGGGCATGGCCGGGAAAATATGGCCGTGCCCGTCGGCGCTACGTTCAAACTGGACGGCCATGAAGGGATACTCGAATTGGCCGAGCCCTGCCTACGGTAGGCCAGTGGCCTGCATAGCAGTTTAGATGCCTGATTTTTCAAAGCTTGATGTTCTTGTCCATGAGGCACTGGAAGAGGGAGCTTTTCCCGGTGCCGTCCTTCTCGTGTCAGCCGGTGATGAAACATTATTCCATCAGGCCTACGGCTATTCTTCAGTCACTCCGCATAGGCAGCGCATGACTAAAACCACTCTTTTTGACCTGGCATCACTTACCAAGCCCCTGGCTACCACGATGGCCGTTATGACCTTAGTGGCCGAAAATAAGATTGAAATTGATCAGAGGACAGGAGATATCTTAAACTTTAATAAAGAGAATTCTAAGGCGGCTATTACCGTGCGACATCTCCTTTCACATTCTTCGGGGATGCCCGCCTATCAACCTTATTTTGAGCGTTTGAGATTTTATCCCGCCGGGGAGCGAAAAAAGATACTGCGCGAATGGCTTCTGGATGAGCCCCTGGTGGCCGGACCGGGAGAAGTAAGCCTTTACAGTGACCTGGGGTTTATGCTTCTTGAATGGATAGTAGAGCAAACTGCAGGACAGACGTTAGACCGATTTGTCTCGGCACGTATTTACCGGCCACTGGGCATGAGTTTTACCGGTTTTCGGCCTCTTGTTGGCCGGAAGGTGTCCGAACCCTTAGCCATCGCTGCTACAGAGGACTGCCCCTGGCGCAAGAAGGTTTTGTGTGGTGAAGTGCATGATGACAATTGCTACGTGGTAGGCGGTGTATGTGGTCATGCCGGGCTATTTAGTACGGCGGAGGAGTTACACCGCCTGCTCAAAATGATACTAAAGGCCTACCAGGGAAAGGTGAAGGCGGGAATTTTCCGGCGTGAGTTAATATCCGTTTTCCTGGAGCGGCAAGATTCCCCCTCTGGAACTTCGTGGGCACTTGGCTTTGATACCCCGTCAGCGGAAGGTTCGAGTACCGGGCACTATTTTTCTGGGAAAAGTGTCGGTCATCTTGGATTTACCGGCGTGTCCTTCTGGATGGACCTGGAGAGAGAAATAATCA
Organism: uncultured Desulfovibrionales bacterium; assembly: GCA_964435205.1. Classification (GTDB taxonomy): domain Bacteria; phylum Desulfobacterota; class QYQD01; order QYQD01; family QYQD01; genus CAYSYZ01. Next base: position 3,895 of record CAYSYZ010000087.1, on the reverse strand, counting down.
TTCTCCTACTTACCAACCGTATTCACCCCAGCCGAACCAATGAAAAAATAAAGACTTTCCGGCCGCGTATCCATGACGCTATTATGGAAGCCCTGATTTAAGGCTCAAAGCTTTTGTCCTTGACGGGACTGGTCCGCTTAAATATACTTCTCTCCGGTTTCGTCGGCATTCGTAGGCAGTGATTCCGATAACTGACCCGCCTGCCGCGTCGCGTGGACCGGCGCAGGCAGGGTTCGTGGCGGCGCGGTTCTACAAAATTCTGACAGAGGCGTTGGAAACGGCTGGGCGCCGTGAGAGTGGGAATTCCTGATGGCGATTCATAAGAAAACTATATTTGTTAGCAGTGTCCAGAAGGAACTGGAAGCGGAGCGGAGCGCCGTTAAGGATTTCGTGCGGAATGATCCGTTGCTCAGGCGTTTCTTTGAGGTCTTTCTGTTCGAGGACCTACCCGCACAGGACCGTAGAGCCGATGAGGTCTATCTGGAAGAAGTCGAACGGTGCGATGTCTATGTGGGTCTGTTCGGTAACGAATACGGATTCGAAAGCATGGATGGCCTTTCCCCGACCGAGCGCGAATTCGACGAGACAGTCGCCAATGGTAAACCGCGTCTCATCTTTGTCAAGGGAACGGACGACAAGGCGCGGCATCCGAAGATAATGCAACTAATTCGCAAAGCTGGCAGCCAACTCATCCGCCGCCGTTTTGCGGATATCCCCGATCTGACAGCTTCCTTGTACGCCTCTCTTGTGGAGCACATGGAACACTCCGGCGATCTGAGAACGCTGCCATTTGACGCCTCTGCCTGCGAACGGTCATCAATGGGCGATCTGTCGCAGGAAAAAATCAAGGCGTTTCTTGTGACGGCAAGGCGGGAACGCAACTATTCCCTACCGCCGAATACGGGTCGCGAAAAGGCACTTGCCCACCTCAATCTCTTGGACAACGGCAAACCCACACATGCGGCCGTGCTCCTGTTTGCTAAGGAGCCACAACGCTTTCTGATTACGTCCGAGGTCAAGTGCATGCACTTTCACGGCACCAGGGTTCGCAAGCCGATCCCATCCTACCAGATATACAAGGGAACGGTCTTCGAACTGGTGGATCAGACGGTTGATTTTGTCCTCTCCAAGATCAGCCGGCACATCGGCACCAGAGAACGTAGCGTTCAAGCCCCTGCGCAATACGAGCTGCCGCTGGAGGCAGTCAGGGAAGCAGTCGTCAATGCCGTTGCTCACCGGGACTATACGAGCAACGCCAGCGTCCAGGTCATGCTCTTCGTCGACCGTCTCGAGATATGGAACCCTGGCGAGCTACCTCCTCCGCTCACTCCGGAGTTGCTTCGGCAGCCTCATGCTTCCATCCCACGCAATCCGCTCATAGCCGAGCCTCTCTATCTGGCTCGCTACATCGAGAAGGCGGGAACCGGCACGCTCGACATGATAGCGCACTGCCGGGGAACCGGCCTTCCTGAACCGGATTTCGAGCAACGGGCTGGACAGTGGGTGGTTACCATATGGCGGGATTGGCTGACGGCAGAAGTGCTGGCAGAGCTCGGCTTGAGCGAACGGCAGATGAAAGCCGTGGTGCATGTGAAAGTTTATGGGCGGATTACGAATAAAGATTATCGTGAGCTGACAGGGACGATCATTCGCACGGCCTCACGGGACCTCGAAGATCTGGTCTCAAAGGGAATCCTACGTAAAGTCGGAGTAACTGGCCGGAACGCCCACTATGTCCTGGCTCGTAAACAGGACGTAAAGAGGACAAACAGGACATTCGACTCCCAGAGACGAAAGAGGCAATAAAGGGGACAAAATTTGGACAATGGGGACATTTCCCATCACCTAAAGGAAAGCCTCACAAACGCCTCATATACGGCTCAATGGCCTCACATAGAATACCCCAAGAATGCCTCAATTATGCCTCAAATGCCTCACGGCAGAGACGGAAGCTGCATGAGTCGAGGTCGGGCAAAGGGATTGAATGCGCCAGAAATGCGCCAAATGCGCCAGTCAGCCTCTCAGGGGGCTCAGGGCCAACTCGTCATAAACCCGTCAAACCCATCACTCAGGGGCAACAAATTGGTGGAAAAACGCGGCGCGGCGCGCGCCACCTATTATGTCCTGAAGGAGCAACTTCCGACGCCATGAATCCGCAACTATCCGCAACCACTTTTAAGGTTATTCGCAACTTGCGATATTGAGGATCATGCACTGTTTGGGGATTGAGAAGCCATGATAGGAGAAGCGTTACCGTGATCAAGGATCTTTTGGCGCAAAATGAGGGCAAGGCTTTAGAATTCAAGGAGAACTTACGCCCAATACAAAATATCACGCGTACCGCGGTAGCTTTCGCCAATACTGCGGGAGGGACGATTGTGATCGGTGTCCGCGACCGTACGAAAGAGGTCGTCGGTGTCAGTGATCCTCTCGGCGAAGAAGAACGAATTGCCAGTATCTTTGCGGATAATATCAGGCCCACCCTGGTGCCGGACATAAAGATCGTCTCATGGCGAGATCGGGAGCTGATCGTCATCCGGATTCCGCATCTCGTCGGTCCCTACTATATCCGATCCGAAGGTCCGGAAAGAGGTGTCTATGTTCGCCTCGGCTCCACAAACCGACAGGCCGGTCCGGAGCTGATAGCCGGTATTCAGCGTCTGGCGGTGAATGCCTTTTTTGATGAGCAACCTTGCACGGAAGTCAACTCGGAAGCTATCGACTTCCGTGCTGCTTCCGAGTTGTTTTCCCGTGTCTCTCGCACACTCACACCATCTGCGCGCCGATCGCTGGGTCTCCTCGTGGATCATGCCGGTCGGGAGTTTCCTTCCCGTGGTAGCGTCTTGCTATTCGGCAAAGATAGGCGGTCCATTTTTCCGGATGCCGTTATTCGTTGCGCCCGTTTCAGAGGGCTCACAACTGCCCAGTTCCTCGACCAGTCGGAAATTGATGAATACCTCCCGCGCGCGGTTGAAAGCGCTGTCTCATTTATTGAGCGACATACGATGCACGCGGCTGAAATTGGTCGAATCAGGAGAAAAGATATCTATGAGTATCCACCGCCTGCGGTTCGGGAGGCGGTAGTCAATGCAGTGGTTCACGCCGACTATTCCATCGGGGGGATGAACATCAGGATTGCGGTCTTCGATGACCGGATTGAAATCACCAACCCTGGGATGTTGCCTTTCGGCATTACCATGGAGGCGGCCATTTCGGGCGCATCCAAAGTGCGAAACCGCGTAATCGGTCGGGTGTTTAAGGAACTGGGTCTTATCGAACAATGGGGGTCCGGCATCGGCAGAATGATAGCCGAATGCATCGAGGCTGGAATTCAACCGCCTCGCTTTGAAGAAATCGGCAACAGCTTCAGAGTAACGCTTTTCAACAAGCGCGTTGGAGCCCCGGCCAAGGGCGAGCCGGAATGGCAAGCACAGTTGGAGCGATATCTTCTTGAGCACAACGAGGTGTCCACTGCAAATGCGGCGCGTGCCTGGAATGTATCTGATCGAACGGCAAGAAGCCGACTGCGGAGCCTTGTATCAAAGGGATTTCTGGCCGAGATCGGAACGGGTCCCAAGGATCCGCGGAAGGTTTATGTCCTGAAAAAAGGCACATTTTCAAGTAAAGAAAGATGACCGGCTTGCCCGGGGCTATAAGGTAATGATGCAATGAGCGGAGAAAACGGGCACAGATGAAAAAAGAACCCCAATCACGGAAGGATGATCTCGTTAAGCGCATAGGCGAGCTGGCCAAGGACTCACAAAAGCTTGCTCGTGTTGCTGTGCAGCAATATTCGGCTGAAGTTGAGGCCATCCTGAAGGCGCAAAGCCGTGATTGAAGCTCCCCGCCCGCCGGGACGGACGGGGAATCTCCGTATGTAAGGTAAAATGCATAG
>CAYSYZ010000086.1:1579-9830 GCA_964435205.1 uncultured Desulfovibrionales bacterium | reverse complement strand
GAATAAAATTTACCAAGGATAAACCGTTTTGCTGGGCAGTTTGTGGCAGGGAATTACCGCCAGGTTCCCCAAGCCGTCCGCCACAAGCGGGGCGGCCTGGACGTCGCTAACCAGGAAACCTGCGGTAAAGAACACCGGAGAAGGTCAGAGACGAAACGTTACTCCTGATAGAGTGGTTTGCACTATACAGGACTGCGCACGAAAAAGCTAGCGTTTTTTCACCAACTACGTTTGTGGTATCTAGCGGTCACCCTTGCAGTAGCGAATATGGTTTACATTCACTTAAACTTCTGTTTCTTCATTTACCCGGGGATAAAAAGTTGCCCGGTATTCTCGGGAGCAGTTATCATGGGATGACGAGTGTATTTGTACGGCCAAAGTTGGGTAAGAAAAAGGTTGAGATTTTGGTGCGTTTTTCATATGTTGGCTTTTTAAAAGTCCGATATTGGCAAGAAATTGGCGACGGCATGTGATTGGCTTTTTAGACATAGTATCACATACGGGGTCACAGCCGGGGGGCAAAGAATTGGAGAGGAAGACAGTGAGGGTAACGATCATCGAAGACGAGCCAGCGCATGCGGAACTCATGGAACGGAGCATCAAAAAGGATTTCCCTGATGCTCAAATAGACTATTTTGGAGATATCCTGGACTGCCTGAACACGCTTGACCGGATAAATCCGGACATAATAATCACTGATTATCTGCTGCCGGGCATGGACGGGCTGGATTTTCTGGAAGAACTCCGGAAGCGGCATAAGGATATCCCGGTGGTTGTGGTTACCGGCCAGGGTGATGAGCGGATTGCCGTCAAGGCCATGAAACTTGGGGCCTACGACTACATAGTGAAATCCGGGGATTTCTTTTCGCTGGCTCCCGGCATAATCCAAAAGGTTATCCGGGAGAAAGAGTTAAAAAAAGCGTTAAGCGAGTCACAATCTCTCTATGAGCGGGAGAGGAATAAACTCAATTCCATACTGGCCAGCATGGTGACTCCCCTGGCTGTGGTTAGCGCAGACATGACCATCGGTTTCGCCAATCCGGTTTTTGAGAGGGTTTTCGGGAAAGATATCATAGGGAAACCATACCAGACCATCTTTTACCATTCTGACGACACCAGTGCCTGGTGTCTAAAGGCCATCAAGGAGCGACAAACCGCGAGCGAAGAATTCGAAGATGTGAAGGGTAGAATCTGGCAGGTTATCGTTTCTCCAGCCACAGAATGCGAAGGAGGCGTGATTACGGCCGTATTGGTTTTTCAGGAGATTACCGATCGCAGACGGGCAGAGGAAGCGCTCCGAAGAGCTCACGACGAGCTGGAGATGCGGGTTGAGGAACGGACGGCGGAGCTGGCCAGAACCAATGACGAATTAAGAATTGAGATTACCGAGCGCAAGCGGGCGGAGGATCAGAGAAGGAAACTCGAGATGCAGCTCCGCCAGGCGCAAAAGATGGAGGCTATCGGCACCCTGGCGGGAGGTATCGCCCATGACTTTAATAACCTGCTCATGGGTATACAGGGGAATGCATCTTTGATGCTTCTGGACATCAGTCCATCCCACCCGCATTATGAAAGGCTGAGGAAAATTGAAAAGCAGGTTAAAGACGGATCGAAACTGACTGCTCAGCTCCTTGGATATGCCAGGAAGGGGAGATATGAAGTCAGACCTACTGACCTGAATGAATTGGTGGAGGACTCGTCCGAGGTTTTTGCCAGGACGAAAAAGGAGATTTCGATTCATCGAGAGCTTGCCGAGGAGTTATGGACAATCGAAGCGGATCCGGGCCAGATCGAGCAGGTTTTATGGAACCTTTATGTCAATGCCGCTGACGCCATGCCCAATGGTGGGGACCTTATCTTGAAAACCATGAATGCCAGCCACAAGGATATAAAGGGCAAATTGTACGACCCGAAGCCGGGTAATTATGTCTTGCTAATGGTCGCGGATACAGGTACAGGGATGGACAAAAAGACCATGGAGCGCATCTTTGAGCCATTTTTTACCACCAAAGAGATGGGCCGGGGTACGGGGCTCGGTTTGGCTTCTGTTTACGGTGTTATAAAAGGTCATGGTGGATATATTGACGTCGATTCCAAGGTGGGGCAGGGTACTACTTTCCGTGTCTATCTGCCGGCATCAACAGGAAAGGTCCAGAAAACCGCCCGGATTGCTGATCAAGACCTCAAAGGCACCGGGACAGTACTCCTGGTAGATGACGAAGACGTCGTATTGGAAGTGACCAAGGATTTGTTGGAGGCGGTAGGTTATCGGGTACTCACAGCCCGAGATGGGCGAGAGGCAGTCGAGATCCATGAGAAAAACCGGGATAAAATAGATATCGTCCTTTTGGATGTGGTTATGCCGGATATGGCGGGCGGAGAAATCTACGACCGGCTGAAGGAGGCCAACCCGGCTGTAAAGGTTCTCCTCTCCAGTGGATACGCCTTGAATGATCGAGCCAGGGAGATACTGGAACGGGGTTGTGATGGTTTCATTCAGAAACCGTCCAATCTGCCAGAGGTGGTTAAGAAAATAAGGGAAATTGTGGGAAAAGATTAGGCTTTATTGCCGAATTGTTAACACGTCAAAATTATTCTATCTCAAGAATGATCCTGACTTTTAGCTTCTCTAACGGCTCCGATCAAATCCGCCAGAGAGTAAGGTTTCTGTATGAATCGAAATCCTTTTCCGCGTATGGTGGCCCCTTTCGATTTATCATCCGTGTAGCCACTGCCCAGCAGCAGAAGCTTGGGTTTACGGGTGAGTAGATTTCGGATTGCCTGATGGATCTGAAAAAGGGGGGCAATAAAGGCTATGCCCATGATCATTAGGACCTTCACGGATACAGATGGGTACTCATAGCTTACGAAATTACAGGGTTATCCTTGTAGGATTCACCGGGGTTGGAGCATGGTTGGGGTATGTTTTCCAGATAGCTGATCCGCTTCAAAAGGGGCGGGTGCGAATAGTAGAACCATGCATAGAGGGGGTGGGGATGAAGATTGGAGAGGTTGTCTTTTGCCAATCGCTTCAGCGCCCTGGTCAAATCTGCCGTCTGTGGCAATTGCCTGGCAGCATAGCAATCGGCTTTTCTTTCAAACCGGCGGGAAATGGCAGAGCCGATGGGCACCAAAAACAGGGCCAGGGCATCCCATAGAACCCATACAAGAAAAAGTCCCACGTAAGGTAGCACCTGCTGAAAAGCAAATAATTGATAAAGTAGATTCCATTTAATAAGTGTTGAGGCCAGGTAAAGCAAAACCAGTGAAAAAACGCCTGTGAATACGAGATTCTTGAATACGTGTTTTTGCTTCCAGTGTCCTGCTTCATGGGCCAGAATGGCGATGATCTCGTCATGACTGTGAGACGCGAGAAGCGTGTCAAAGAGGACAATCCGTTTCGCCTTTCCCAGCCCGGCAAAGTAAGCATTCGTGTGCCGGCTACGCTTGCTTGCATCCATTTTAAATACGCCGGTTACGGACAGGCCGCTGCGGCGCATTATGTCTTTAACCTTTTCTTCCAGTACCTTATCTTCCAGAGGGAGAAATTTGTTGAACCAGGGTGCGATAATGGTTGGGTAAATGACAGCGAGCAAGACCTGGAAGGCAAAAAAAACAAACCAGGCCCATAGCCACCAGAAGTGCCCGCCATGTTCAACCAGGCTTAGAAGTGACGAAAGCAGGATGCCGCCGATGATAAGTCCTAGCACAAGGCCTTTCAGGATATCGGTAATCCATATTTTGAGCGTGGACGTATTATATCCATACCGCTGTTCAATAACAAATGTCTGGTAGTAGCTGAATGGCAGGGAGAATAATACCTCACCCAGGCCTATTGCTGTGAAAAAGGCCATGCCTGAAGCGAGAGCGCCAAATCCAAACCCCTGAATGACCCTGGAAACCCAGGGAAGCAGGCCGGATAAGATCACGACGATAAAAAGGCTGCTACTTATAAATGATGTGATGATAACAAAATTCTGGTTTTTGATCGTGTAGTCTCTGATCCTAGACAGTGTGGCGGGGTCGATGTATTCTTTTAATGTTTCGGGGACCTTGCCCCCGTACTTCTTCAAGTGACCAACGTTGATTCTGGTCAGCACGGTCTCCAGCGCGACACCTGCCAGGAAGACCGTAAGATACAAAATGAGAAGCGGCGTTATCGGGATCATGTTTGATTACCAATGTCTCGATTTTTATTTACTTAACTTACCCGGCGATTTCACTAGAAGAGTTCGTGAATTCTAACACTGAACAGGCACTAAGTAAAGGTGTAGGTGTTGAGCTGCAAAACGCAGCGGATCGTCCTGACGTTCAGTTCGAACGGAGGCTATGGAACCAGGCAAGACCCCACTACTTTTCCAGAATCTCCCTTATTTTCCTGGACAGTTCGGACATATCGAAGGGTTTCTGGATGAATCCCTTACAGCCTCTTTCCAATATCCGGCTGGCTTGGCGGTCAACGCTGTAACCACTTGAAAGCAAAACCTCTATATCCGGGTTGATCTCCCTCATCCGGTCAAAGGTTTCACCACCACCCATATCGGGCATAATTATATCCAAAATAACAAGGTCTAGGTCATCGCGTTTTTCCTTATAAAGCTCAATAGCTTCTCTCCCACTTTGGGCAGCAAGCACCCGGTAGCCCATGGCCTCTAACAACTTCTGACTTACTTCCAGAATCATCTCTTCATCGTCTACCAGGAGGACCGTTCCGCTTCCCATGACGAGATCCTCGGCCTTCCTGACCGCCTTCGCGATTTTATTTTCTGATGCCGGGAGATAGATATTGAAGGCAGTCCCTTGCCCCCTCCTGGACTCGACATCGATGTATCCGCCATGACCCTTTATAATGCCGTAAACAGAGGCCAAACCGAGCCCCGTACCCCGGCCCCTCTCCTTGGTGGTGAAGAAGGGTTCAAAAATGCGCTCCATGGTTTCTTTATCCATGCCCATCCCCATGTCCGCCACCCCTAAAAGGACATAATTGCCCGGCTTGGGATGGAGATTATCCTTAATATTCGCGTGGGTGGTATTCCTGGTCTTCAAGCTAAGGTCCCCGCCCTGCGGCATGGCATCAGCGGCATTCACATACAGATTCAAAAGAACCTGCTCCACCTGCCCCTGGTCTGCCTCTATGGCCAACAGGTCTTCGGCAAGTTCCCGATGAATTCTGATCTCCTTTCTGGTTCTGCCAAAAGTATCTGAGGTCTCCTCCACCAGTCGGTTCAGGTCAATGGGTTGGACCTCATATCTTCCCTTCCTGGCATATCCAAGAAGCTGTCGGGTCAGCTTACCACCGCTCTCAGCCTGTTTTTCAATACGTTTCAGGTTTACATAATGCGGATGTGAAGGGTCGACGTCCAAAAGCATCAAGGAGGTATTCCCCAGGATACCGGTGAGCAGGTTGTTGAAATCATGGGCGATACCTCCCGCCAGGGTGCCAAGGGCCTCCATCTTCTGGGCCTGGCGAAGCTGATCCTCAAGTTTCGTCCTTTCTTCCTCCGCCCGCTTGCGCTCGGTAATGTTCTCCGCTAAACCTTCGACGTAAAGTAGCTTGCCTCCTGTGTCGCGCACAGCCCGGGCATTAATGGAAATCCAGATTATATCTTTATCCCTGCGGTAACACTGGACTTCGAATCCGGTTACTTCGCTTTTTTCTCGGATCAGGTTTAACAGTTTTGTGCGCTGGCCGGGATCAACGTAGATCTGCTGGCCGATGTCTTTGATGTCATTTATGAAATCTTCAGGGCTGTCATATCCGAATATTCGGGCGTAGGCCGGGTTAGCGCTTAAAATGTGTCCTTCCGGAGTACTTTGGAAAATGCCCTCTACTGCGTTCTCAAAAATAGCGCGGTATTTCTCCTCCGCTTTTCTCAGGGCCTCTTCGGCCCGTTTGCGTTCCGCGATTTCCTGGTCCCGCTGAGTAACCTTTTCTTCCAGTTCCCTGGCGTGCTGGATGAGCAGCTCTTCCCTTTCCTGGTAGTAATCTATCTTTTGTTTCACCTGCTCAGGGGTTAGGTGCATCCTGGCCAGAATTTCGCGGTAAACTTCCGTGAGGGTATCGGTTTCAGCAGGGGTATAGATTTTTCCCTGGCGTGTGATCCTGTGGGCCGCGGCCGCCCCGAAGGCGCCGGCCAGGGATTTTTCCACTTCGCTGACCAGTTGGGCAAGCTCGATCGTCGAAATCCAGTCTTTGTCCTTAAATCCTGCTGCGGCCACGCATCTGTCGAAGATGGCTTCGCTCTCCTGGTCAGAGAAATAGCGAGAAAGCAGCCCTATTATCTTTTGCTTTTTGGCCGAAAGCTCGATGGTAACCTGGTTATGCCTGGTAGTAGTGATTTTTTCCCTGGTGGCCAGTGCCCCGACGAATGAGTCGGCCAACTGCTTTTCCTCTTCAGTTTGCCTGAAATATAGAGATCCAAAGACTAAAAGACCGATATTGAAGAACATGGACCAGAAAATGGAATGGCTGACCGGGTCAAGTCCGGTTAGTCCGAAAAGCTGCTCGGGTTTGAAAAAACCGATACCCCACAACCCATGCCTGATGAGATTGTCAGATATCCATCCGCCCTTAACGAGGGAGGGCAAAAGCAGGGTGTAAAACCAGAGGGCCAAACCCGCGCCCATGCCCAGGATAGCTCCGGGCTTGTTGGCCCTTCGCCAAAAAATCCCTATTAAAATGGCCGGAGCGAATTGCAGCGCTGCGGCGAAGGAGATAATCCCAATGTTGACCAGCATATAGGACTGGCCTACCAGACACTCGAACCAGTAGCCGATGAAAAGATATCCAACTACTGCCACCCAGCGACACTTTAGAACGTGGCGCTTGAGAAACTCAAGGCTCCTGACCCGTTCCACGAGGGGCAAAAGCAAATGGTTGGTGGTCATGGTGGCTATAGTCATGGCGCTTATCATGACCATCCCGGTAGCTGCAGAGAACCCTCCGATGAAGACCAGCAGGGTCAAAATGGAGTGGCCAGATGTCATGGGCAAAAGCAGGACAAAATGGTCGGCCTGCTCAGTGCCCAGGCCGGCGAGCAGGCCGCCCAGGGCAATCGGGATGACAAAGATATTAATCAGAAGGAGATACAGGGGAAACAGCCACATGGCTGGCAGAATGTGCTTCTCGTCGGAATTTTCCACCACTGCGAGATGAAACTGTCGGGGCAGGAACATGATCGCGGACATGGCCAGGATCATCAAACTCGTCCATGTGAGGTAGGTGGTGCTGCCTTTTCCGGCCAGCGCCAGGTGTCTGTGGTAGGGACTTTCGCTCAGGCGCTGAAATATGTCCCCGAAGCCGTCATAAAGAAAATAGGTAACAAATATCCCCGCGGCCAGAAAAGCCACCAGCTTGACCAGGGACTCCACGGCCACGGCCATGACCATACCCTGATGACGCTCCGTGGGATCGATTCGCCTGACGCCAAAGACGATGGTGAAGGCGCTCATGAGGAGGACCAGGATAGGCCCTACATGGCGGCCGATCAGTTGCGTGGCCCAGGTGGACCTGACATCGCTGGCCGAGATTATAGCAAAAGTAGAGATAACGGATTTGAGTTGGAGGGCGATATAGGGCATGGAGCCCAACAGCGCGCCCACGGTGACCAGGGCGGCCAGACTCTGGGACCTGTTGTACCGGGCGGATATGAAATCGGCTATGCTGGTAATGCGGTGACTGGACTTGATACGCACCAGCTTTCGCAAAACCGTCCACCAGAGCACCATGGAAAGGGTTGGCCCCAGGTAGATGGCTAGAAACAAAGGACCAGAGGTGACCACTTGACCCACGCTCCCGTAGTAGGTCCAGGACGAGCAATAGACAGCAAGGGAGAGGGGATACACTATCGGGTGATTAGCCCAACTTTTACTTTTTATAAGAGATTGGCGTTCGACCAGGAGAGCGGCCGCAAACAGAAACGCCATGTATATAACGAAAACAGCGATTACGGTTAAGGGATTAAACATCAATCATGACCCTTTACCATGTGTTTTCATTGGTGCTGGAATGTTTTTGGCAGCATCTTCCAATGACGAATAAGAACGCAATTATCAGGGACCATATCAGGAACAAATAGACAATTATGGAATATTCAGAGCTTTCTCGGTTAGCTATGCTTATGAATGGCCAACTCAACAGGGCCAGGAACAGACAGAATAAAAATATGCCCACATCCTGTCTGGAGAAGAATTCTGGGAATTTGGCCATAAGGCCTCCTCTGCCAAACTTGAGCGATCAGCCGGCGAATAA
>CAYSYZ010000086.1:0-1569 GCA_964435205.1 uncultured Desulfovibrionales bacterium | reverse complement strand
CAATATCGCTAATATCGGCAATATCAGCAACATTCTAAAGCGTTGTCGCTCACGGGAGGGTTCTGGCGGCTTCATCCAACGGTTAAATTTTGTCAAATTACGGATTTTTTGCTAAGTTTATTTGCGATAAAATGTGTGGGCTTTTAGGCTTCCGATACCATGCCACCCGGAGGTCTTTAGAAATTTATCACAACATACAAGGTTAGGGACTGAGGGGGAAATATGATCCCGGGGCAGGCCAGAGGTGAAATTTGCGAGAACGTGGAAAGGTTCCTGCTGGAGCAGAAAGGCTACCACAGGGATGACCTGGAATTAGGCCAGACTGTTGAAGTAGTGGTTGGAGAAAATAGTGTAGCGCCGGTCATGGACATCGTGATTCGTCTCCGGGGCAAGCGATTTATAGCTATAAAATGTTCTCCCGGTTCTGTGGTCTCGCGGGAGATGGAAGTGCTATCCATGGCCAGACTGCTGGACACTTACCAGATACCGTTTTCTGTGGTGACCAATGGTGAAGAAAGTGAACTTTTGGATACCATTACCGGAAGGGTAATAGGGGAAGGGCTCCAGGCGATTCCTTCAAAGGCTCAAGCCCTTAAGAAACTAGAAACCATGGAATTTCAGCAACTTTCTGAGAGGAAGGCGGAGCAGGCAAGGCGGGTCCTGCTGGCCTCCGATGTCGTCAAGTGCCCGGCAGTTTGTGAGTACTGACGGTTTTCTCGACCCTTAAGATCTCCTTGGCTTTTTCGATATCCTTTCTAATCTGCGCCATGAGCTCCTCAGGGCCAGGGAATTTCTTTTCGTCTCGCAGGCGCTCAACCAGGTTGACTTCTATCTCTTGCCCGTAGATATCTTCAGAAAAATCAAAGATGTGCACCTCAGCAGAGATATACTGGTCACCAAAGGTTGGGTTATAGCCGATGTTCATGACACCCTCGTGGAGCTGGCGGTCATAGATCACCTGCGTGGCATAGACACCCAGCTTAGGGCAGAGTTCATCTTCGGCCAGTTCAATATTAGCCGTGGGGAAACCAAGAACCGGCCCTCCTCTACGCCTGCCAACCAGGACTCTACCCGTCATCTGGTAAGGCCTGCCCAGAAGTTTCCGCACCTTTGTCATCTCACCGGCAGAGATCAGCTCGCGTACTTTGGTGCTACTTACGACGACCTCATCCAGATAAAGAGGCTGGACAACTGTCACCGAGAAACCGAGCTGTTTACTTTTTTCTTTTAGAAATGCGATGTTACCCTGGCGATCCCGCCCAAATGAATAATCATATCCGACAATGAGATTTTTAACGCCTATTTTACCCCACAGGATATCATCTACAAACTCCTCTGCCGTGGTTTTGGCAAATTCGAGCGTGAAATTGATAGACACGACCACGTCTACACCGGCCTTCTCTATGAGTTCCAGCTTCTTGCTACACCGGGAGATTAACTTCAGGCCAATTTGCGGTCGGAGTACCGTAACCGGATGGGGGTCGAAAGTAAGCACCACACTTTCACCGCCCGTGGCTTTTGCCTGTTCTTTTACCTTTTCAAAAAGGAGTTGATGTCCAAGATGTACAC
>CAYSYZ010000085.1:0-9836 GCA_964435205.1 uncultured Desulfovibrionales bacterium | reverse complement strand
GCTCCAGCAGGTAGTGGATAAAATTGCTGCCGATAAAACCGCAGCCGCCAGTAACCAGTATACGCATGGTCTCTACTCGTCCATTCTGAAAGGAGACGGGGCTTTTGCCTCGTGGCGTATCTCGTCTACTTTCTGAGTACGCCCCGGACCGGCAAAAAGGCGATTGGGGAAGTTTAACACCTGTCCTTCGGTAGTTCCAATGTTCTTATATCCGTGCACTACCCCGGGAGGCACAATAACAATTTTGGGATTGTCTTCACCGGTGAAGACGACCTGTCTAATATTGAACGTAGGCGAATCGCTACGATTATCCCAGAGGACGACTTTAAAGTGGCCAGGCCCAAGAAAACAGAAATAGTCCGTTTGGTTGACGTGCTCATGGGGCCCGCGTGCAATGCCCGGAAGTGTAATGGAGACATAGGCCATAGCTGGGTGAACTTCGGAGGGTGTTTCATCGCAACGGAAACATTCGGCAAGCCAGCCTCGCTCGTCGACATGCTTCTTCATGTCACGTATAATTACACCTTGAATTATACCTTCTTTGAACAAGCCCTATACTTCCACCACTGATTGGTCGCCAACCATGAGACGTAGTGCCATGTGCCGGGCCTGATTTTTGATGACCTTTGCCTCGCGACCGAGGATGCTGTCTTCGAGGCGAGGCACGCCCTCCACAATGGCCTGAGATAAGATAACCGAGTGCTCTATGGCTGAGTTAGTGATGCGACTCCCTTCACCGATGCTTGTGTAAGGGCCGATGAAGGAATCGACAATCTCTGCCCCGGGTCCTATTATGGCTGGTCCGCGTATGATGCTATTTATTATCCTGGCGGTGGCATCGACCTGTACCCGGCCTGTGACTTCGCTTTTTTCGTCGACCAAGCCCTCGATTTGGCGTTTAACATAGTCATCGAGCACGGTTGTATTTGCGGCCAGAAAATCGTCCTTCTTACCTGTGTCCAGCCACCAGCAGTCAAGGACTTCTCCCTCTACGCGGCCGCCCGTATTGATGAGTTCCTGAATGGCATCGGTTATTTCTAACTCGCCTCGCCAGGATGGCTTAATACGATTGATGGCCTCATGTATACGCCGGGAGAAAAAATAGACGCCAACCAGTGCCAGGTTGGAAGGTGGCTCTTTGGGTTTTTCGATGAGTTTTTCGATGCGACCGTTCCTGTTAAGGACAGCTACCCCGAAGGCCTGCGGGTTAGAAACCTCTTTAAGGAATATGAGAGCGTCAGCGGCTGTACTCCAAAATTTCCGCAGGGCATCTCTTATGCCCTTGCCAAGGAGGTTGTCACCGAGATACATAACGAAAGGCGAGTCTTTGAGAAATCTTTGTGCTGTTTTTACGGCGTGGGCTAACCCCAGTGGCTCTTTTTGAAGAATATATGTAATCTTGAGGTTCCACTTTTCTCCATGGCCTAAATAGCTCTTCACTTCGGCCTGAGTTTCGGGAGCAACGATAACGCCAACGTTTTTTATGCCGGCTTCTCTGATGTGTTCAAAGACGTAACCCAATATCGGTTTATTAGCCACGGGGACGAGCTGCTTGGCCATAGTATGTGTTAATGGTCTCAGACGAGTTCCCTTCCCGCCGGAAAGGACCAGGGCCTTTATGTTTTTCAGTTTCTCCCCTTCAAACATGATGGCTCCCGAAAAAGTCCACCTACTGGCTTATGCGCCGGTAATCCTACGGCAGGGAATTATACCTTACCGAGAAGAAAAATATAACCTTTTTTTAAGGCCGTCGTTTAGGGTTATAGAAAAGTTATTGTCGGATGATGGCATAATGGAAAATCCAAGCATCTGCCAAGGGCAATGGCATTGCCATCAGAGGGGATTTATGCTAGGTTTCCCCAATGATTGAGAGATTAGAACGAAAAATTCTGACCGTTTCGGACTTAACCGAATCGATTAAATTTTTAATTGAGGCACATTTTCCATTTGTCTGGGTAGAAGGTGAGATAACCAATTTCCGGGGAGCAGCATCTGGCACGACCTACTTCACGTTAAAGGATGAACGTGCCCAGATAAAGGCGGTGCTTTTCAAAATCAACAGCCGTTATCTTCGATTCCGACCGGAAGACGGCATGCATGTGCTCTGCCAGGGACGTGTCAGCGTCTACGACGCCCGCGGCGAATACCAGCTCATCATTGACCATATGGAGCCAAGGGGTATTGGTGCGTTGCAGCAGGCCTTCATGCAGCTCAGAGCAAAGTTGGATCGGGAAGGCCTTTTCGCTCCCGAACGTAAAAAGAAACTGCCGTTTCTTCCCAAAAAGATAGCAGTGGTTAGTTCTATCACCGGTGCTGCCCTTTACGACTTCTTACGAACCGTTAATGCCCGTTTTGCCACCGTGAATGTGCTTATTTATCCAACACGTGTTCAGGGCGAAGGGGCAGCTAACGACATGGCTGAGGCTATTTTTGATCTTAACAAGCTCAAGGACGTCGATGTCATCTTACTTACTCGTGGGGGCGGATCGTTTGAAGATCTCTGGGCGTTCAATGAGGAAGTTTTGGCGAGAGCCATTTTTGCTTCCAGGATTCCGGTCGTCTCCGCCGTGGGACATGAGATCGATTTTACCATAGCTGATTTTGTGGCCGATGCCCGGGCAGCCACGCCTACGTCTGCGGCTGAGCTTGTTGTTCCCCGGAAGGACGATTTAAAATATCGAATATCCATGCTTGAGCACCGTCTTACTAAGGGTGTGCAGAAAGAATATGGTCTGTTAAAGGAGAAACTGGCGCATTCTGTCACCAGATTGGCGAGAGTTAAAGTGCGTATCCAGGATGGTCGTCTCAGGGTGGATTCTTTACGACTGGAAATGAGACATAACTTTTTGAGCCGCATGCGAAGGCAGCATCGCTTGCTCGAAAGTTACATGCTAGGCATTAGAGAGCACCACCCACGTGAACAGGTGGGGGTGGTTCGGTTCGGGTTGAAGATGCTGGAAAGGGAGTTGGAGATAAGACTGAACCAACGGTTAGCGCAGGAACGTGCCCGGCTTCGTGAACTGGCTGGCCGTCTCCAAGGCGCTAACCCGCTTGCCATCCTGGGCCGGGGTTACAGTATAACAAAATTATTGCCGGGTGAAGAGGTTCTACGTGATGTAAAAGGCGTGGCCATTGGTTCCCAGGTCAAGGTACGGCTTCATAAAGGGCAACTTTTTTGCCGTGTAGAAAGGGTGCAAGAGTGAAACCGGCGAGTTTTGTGCTCTATTGTTTCCTAATAATCGGTTTCGCAGGTACAGCTTTGTACGCAGATGAGGGTTCCATCTGGACGCTTTACCCGCGCGATCTGGCCGTAGGGCAGGTAGGTCTCTTTTCTGTCCAGGGTATACCGGGTACAGAGGTGGCCGGTACTTTTCTGAATCGAGAAATCTACTTCCATCGTAGTGGAGAAAGACTTTTTGCCTTGTTACCGGTCGACCTGAGGTTGTCACCGGGAACCTATCCGCTGAACATTGAGTATCAAGATATTACTGCCAGGACGAAAAAAAACCTAACGGTCTATGTGGAGGTACACCCGTTTGAGTTTTGTACGGAGGAACTGACTCTTCCTGAAAAGATGGTTACATTTCCGGAGGAAATACTTAAACGTATACTAGATGAGCAGAGGACCATACATGCTGTTCTCGAAAAACAAAGTCAGGCGCCACTCTGGAACGGGGCTTTTATCAGACCGGTGGGAGGTGATGTGGTCGGTTCGTTCGGTAGCAGGCGCATCCTAAATGGTAAAGAACGTAGCCCGCATTTGGGTGCTGACATCAGGGCGAAAGAGGGAACGCCGGTTCTTTGTGTGAATACCGGGCGTGTAGCCTTGGTCGGTGATTTCTATCTTATGGGTAACACGGTGGTTATTGACCATGGTCAGGGGGTGTTTACTCTATACTGTCACCTCTCGAGGGCAGGGGTGAAAGAAGGAGAATTAGTGCCTAAAGGGAAAGTTCTGGGAGAGGTAGGGGCTACAGGACGGGCTACAGGGCCGCATCTTCATTGGGGCACGTGCATCTCTGGGGCGCGGGTGGATCCGACATCCCTTGTCGAGGCGACGACCGCGGTGCCAGGAACCGGGAATTAGAATTTGAGAGAATATTTTTACATAGTTCTGTTCTTTTTGGAGGGCGGATGGGCAAGGAAATCTTTGAAGAGGCCATGAAGAAGCTAGAAGAGATTGTGCATGATTTGGAAACGGGCGATCTCTCTCTGGAAGAATCATTGAAAAAATTTGAAGAAGGGGTTAAGCTTTCGAAGTTTTGCCTCCGTAAGCTTGATGAGGCGGAAAAGAAGATCGAACTTCTGGTAAAAGGCGAAGGCGGTAAGCTGGTGACCAAGCCTTTTGAGCCAGAGGGGAATGCGTAAGTGGATTTAAAGCCTTACCTTGCTGAGCGCAGGGATTTAGTTGACCGGGCACTTGATGTGTCCCTGCCGAAGGAAGAGGGCCTGGCCAAGGAACTCGTCAAGGCGATGCGCTACAGCGTCTTTGCCGGCGGGAAGCGGGTACGTCCGATTCTCTGTCTGGCTGCCTGCGAGGCCATGGGTGGAGAGAAGGAGATGGCGCTGCCCGTAGCCTGCGCTTTGGAATGTATTCACACCTATTCACTCATACACGATGACCTGCCGGCTATGGATGACGATGATTATCGGCGTGGTGTTCCTACCTGTCACAAGGTATTCGGGGAAGCCATGGCCATACTGGCAGGAGATGCGCTGCTTACTTTTGCCTTTCAATTGCTATCTGATTTATCCTATAATGCCGGGACAAAGGGGCGGAATTTGCTTAAGGCGGGGCATGTAATAGCTCACGCAGCGGGGGCCTGCGGCATGGTCGGGGGTCAGGTGGTGGACCTGGCTTCCGAAGGCAAAGACGTTGATCCCGAAACCATTCAGTATATTCATAAACACAAGACAGCGGCACTTATTGCCGGGTCCATCCACTCTGGGGCTTTGGTAGCTGGTGGACGGGGCAGTAGAAAAATAAAAGCCCTGGTGCGTTACGGAGATCTTCTGGGCCTCGCCTTTCAAGTAATTGACGATGTCCTGGATATAGAGGGTGATGCAGCGGAAATGGGCAAGGCTACGGGTGCGGACATAAGGAAGAAGAAGGCCACTTACCCGTCTGTTTATGGTCTGGCCCAATCCAAGGTTATAGCCGGCAGGCTGATTGAAGAGGCTAAGTGCAACCTGCGCGGCTTTGGAACCGAAGCCGAACCTCTTCGGGCCATAGGTGACTATATCTTAAGTAGAAAGAGGTAGGGAAGACATGGCCGGGGCACTGGATTTGAAGCAAGGTATCGCTCGCGATAAAACAAAAAAGGTTCACAAAGAGGAAAAGAAAGTAGCTCAAGCTTTAATAACCAGGCTGCTTCCACAAATCGACAGCCCTGCCGATTTGAAGTCTCTTGACGAAGGTCAGTTGCCATTTCTCGCACAGGAGGTGCGCCAGGCGATAATAAATACCGTATCTAAAAATGGCGGACATCTGGCGTCAAGTCTCGGGGCTGTGGAGCTAACTATTGCCCTGCACTATGTTTTCGATACCCCTCGTGACAAGATTATCTGGGATGTAGGACATCAGGCGTACGTTCACAAGCTTCTTACCGGTAGGCGTGACCAGTTTCATACTCTACGCCAGGCCGGCGGCGTCAGTGGGTTTCTCAAACGGGCCGAAAGTCCCTATGACACTTTTGACGCCGGTCACAGCAGCACGTCTATTTCGGCAGCATTAGGTATCACTGCGGCCAAGTGCCTGAAGGGAGAAAGGTCCAAGGTTATTGCGGTAATTGGGGATGGATCGCTGACGGCCGGGTTGGCTTTTGAAGGTTTAAATCAAGCTGGGCATCTTGATAAGGATCTGATCGTCGTACTGAACGATAACGAAATGTCTATATCCAAGAACGTTGGTGCGCTTTCGTCTTACCTCAGTCGTAAACTAGCCGGCCGAACGATGGTACGTTTTAAGAAGGACATTGAACGAAGGCTAAAATCGCTATCCGGCGTTGGAGAGAACATAATTCAAGTCCTTAAGAAGGTCGAGGAGTCTTTCAAGGGTTTTTTCACACCGGGGATGCTTTTTGAGGCCCTGAAGTTTCAGTACATTGGTCCCATCTCCGGGCATGATTTCAGTGAACTTATTCCCACCTTCCGGAACCTGGAACACCTTGATGGACCGATACTGGTACATGTATTGACGAAGAAAGGGAAGGGTTACAGGCCAGCCGAGGAGCAGCCGGAACTTTACCATGGTGTAGGGCCCTTCGATGTTGAGACGGGCGAGATTATAACCGGTCCCAATTGCCCGATGAGCTATACAAAGGTCTTTGGCAATACCCTTATAAGGCTGGCAACCGAAGATAAGAAAATTGTAACTATAACTGCTGCCATGCCGGAGGGTACGGGACTTAACGATTTTTGTCAAAAATTTCCCAAAAGATTCTTCGATGTGGGTATTGCCGAACAGCACGCTGTGACCTTTGCTGCCGGGTTGGCCTCAGAAGGGCTTTCACCGGTGGTGGCCATCTATTCAACCTTTCTACAGAGGGCCTATGACCAGATAGCCCATGACGTATGCCTTAGCAATTTGCCGGTGACCTTTGCCCTGGATCGCGGCGGAATTGTGGGTGAAGATGGACCCACTCATCACGGACTCTTCGACTTTGCCTATCTGCGGCACTTACCCAATATGGTAGTCATGGCCCCCAAGGATGAAAATGAGCTGCAACATATGATCTATACAGCCGTTAAACATCCGGGTCCGGTTGCCGTGCGTTACCCGAGAGGGGCTGGTGAGGGTGTGCCTCTTGATCAGTGCCTTAAAAGTTTGCCAGTGGGTAAGGGCGAAGTCGTACGAGAAGGTGACGACCTGTTGATACTGGCCATCGGGGTAACAGTGAATGTTGCTATTCGGGCTGCTCAGTCGCTCGAACAGTTAGGGATAAGGACGACCGTTGTCAATTGCCGGTTCGTAAAGCCGCTTGACGAGGATCTCATCGTCTCGAAAGCGGAGCGAAGCAAGGGCATATTGACCGTGGAAGAGCACGTTCTGGATGGTGGATTTGGCAGTGCTATCCTTGAGCTTTTTGAACGCCGCGACATCTCAGGTAAGCCTGTAAAGCGAATCGGGATTCCGGATTGCTTTGTAGAACATGGCAGTCAAAAGGTACTACGCGCACGATATGGTTTAACCCCGGAGTCCATAACCGAGGCAGCTTTGTCCTTGGCTAAGGACTGGTAGTTAAAGATTAAAGACGAATTCCCTTGATTCTCCGGTCGGGACATCCTCCGAAACAACGCCTAGACAGGATACTTCTGGATAGAGGTTTGGTTTCAAGCCGGGAGCGAGCCCGCGCCTTGATAATGGCCGGTTCAGTTTTGGTTAATGGCAACCTACTGACCAAGGCCGGGGCTATGGTTCCGGTAGATGCTACTGTCTCGCTAAAAGAGCCCGACATACCTTATGTAAGCCGGGGAGGCCTCAAGCTTGAGGCGGCGCTAAAGGCCTTTCATATAGAAGTAGAGGGAAAGATAGCCATTGATGTGGGGGCATCGACCGGTGGATTTACGGACTGCCTTTTAAAATATGGTGCCCGCCGGGTCTATGCCGTGGATGTGGGGTATGGGCAGCTTGATTGGGCTCTCAGGCAGGACGAGCGGGTCATTCCACTCGAGCGCAGAAATATCCGTTACTTAAAGCCCGGGGACATAGGAGAGGAAGCGGACCTGGCGGTCATAGATGTATCGTTTATTTCTCTGACAAAGGTGCTCCCCGTAGTCAGTGTCTTGCTTAAGGATGACGCTGAAGTGGTGGCTCTTATCAAACCTCAATTTGAGGTTGGCAAGGGTCAGGTGGGGAAGGGGGGTATAGTCCGTGACCCGGCGCTTCAGACGCAGGCGACTGAAAAAATACAGACATTTGCGGGAGACATCGGCCTGATCCCCATAGGTCTTATTGATTCGCCCATACTGGGCGCCAAGGGCAATAGAGAATTCCTATTGTATTTAAAGAGGCGACATTAAGAGAGATAAAAGAGCCAATAACATCAACATGTTCACATAGTACCTCAAATAAACATAGTATTTGTAATGTGACAAAATAATCAAACTTTGCGCCCTTTGCGTTCTTGTATGTTTAATTTTAAATTAAATGCAATGGCTTTCTTTCTTCGGTAAAACTACCTTGGTGTCGGAAGAGAAGGTTTGTGTCTTGGGCTTTGAGCCCGTCGCAGAGTTTCTTCCTTCCGCCAGGTTTAAGTCGGGGAATAACATGGTGCATCGACACCGGATTTCGACAAGACTGATGATTCCTGGCACTTTCGACTTCATTCTTTACCGAGGAGGAGGCAGCATGCAGCAATACTATTTGGGTACCGATGTGAGCAAAGGATACGCAGATTTTGTCATCCTTGATGGCAACAAGCGCCGCGTAGAAAAAAACTTCCAACTGGACGACACCTTTGATGGGCATTGCCGTCTTTATGAAAGGCTTTGCAAGTTTTTTAAAGATCATCCCGGATCCACGCTTTATGCAGCGGTAGAAAGCACCGGCGGATATGAGAATAACTGGTTCAACTCTCTGGTTAAATTCCAAGGGACCTTGAATCTTAAGTCGGCCCGTCTGAACCCTTTGGGGGTCAATGCCAATAGTAAGGCTGCTCTAAATCGTATTACCACTGACCAGATCAGCGCTCAAAACGTTGCCGAATATATGATCGCACATCCTGAAAAAGTATCGTATCAGCAACAAGACTACTGGGCGAGCTTGAGAAAACAATGGGGCTTCATTAAAATGCTCACCAAGCAGAGTACCCAATTTCTTAACCAGTTAGAACCCTTGGTCTATAGTGCCAACCCGGAGCTATTAGCTTACTGCAAGAATGGCGTTCCAGGGTGGGTCTTAAAGCTATTAACATGTTATCCTACTGCTTCCGAGTTATCCAAGGCCAGGGTAGCCTCTGTAGCCCGAATACCCCATATATCATCTGCTCGTGCCCAAGAACTGGTTAATGATGCTAAAAAAAGCATAGCCTCCGCCACGGATAAAGTCATCGGACAACTGATTGTAGCAACTGCCAAGCAGATTATCCATCTGAAACAAATTATTACGTCTCAAACAAGGATCATGGCTGAACAATGTCCTATCCCTGAAGTAGATCTACTGAAGACCTTTACCGGGGTGGGTGATTTTTCCGCCATTGGTTTGATGCTCAATATACAAACAGTGGAACGATTTCCATCCGTTAAAAAGTTGGCCTCTTTCTTTGGTCTTCACCCAGTATACAAAATAAGTGGTGATGGCCTCGGCGGCTTTCGCATGAGCAAGCAAGGGCGTAAAGAACCCAGGCAAATCCTGTTTATGGTAACGATGACCGCTATCCGAACCAACCCTCTTATCCATAACATCTATCTGGGGCATACTCAAAAAGGGATGGAAAAGATGGCCGCTATAGGACTCTGTATGCACAAAATCCTCCGAATCATTTATGGCATGCTAAAATATAACCGGGCTTTTGACCCAGAAATCGACCGAAAGAACAGGGAAAAAATGTCCCAATACAGGACGAGAGTTCACAAGGACAAAAGCCGTCGCTATCAGGATTTTGATGCCAAAGCACCGATATCCAGACGGCAGAATATTAAAAGAAGGGAACGGAAACAGTCCCATAGTGATAACAACACTAAAAACGGGATCAACGTCTCCGTCCCATTATCTACTTAACAGATGCAGAACCAGGTGTCCAGTTTTACCAAATTTTCAAAGAACAGCTAACTATTTTGCGGCATAACATACCCGCAAAATTATCTTGACTTTAAACGGAATAACTCTGCGGTGA
>CAYSYZ010000084.1:0-9932 GCA_964435205.1 uncultured Desulfovibrionales bacterium | reverse complement strand
TCTATGCGGTTTTCAACGTCTCAAGGACAGACAAGATCTCTCGTTCCTTCTTGGTAAGCTGAGAGACCTCTTTTTTTCGCTCCTGGATCTCTTTATAGATTTTGTCGACCTTCTTGTGTTCCGATTCATATTTTGATTTTAGAGTATTGCTGGCGCGGGCAGAAGCGGCTAGGCATAAAACAAAGGACAGTATAGTTATAAAAAGCTTCGCTTTCATAAGCGCAAAAACTGACGCAGGGAAAAGGCGCTCACTATTGTACAGAGAATGATGCTGCCGGTCATGGTACCAACTACAACTGATGCCGGTAAAAAGACCGGAGTGAAAAAGCGTATGAAGCCAGAAAAGCTTACCTGCGTCTTCAAGAATTCGAACAGTGCGTATAAGGCTAACATCGCTAGCCCTGATCCAACTAGCCCTTGCAGCATCCCTTCAATGGCAAACGGTCCCCTAATGAAGAAGTTTGTAGCACCTACCAGTCTCATGGTCTCCAGTTCGTTGCGCCGCAGGTAGATGGTTAGTTTAATGGTATTAGATACAACAAAAATAGTAGTGATGAGCAGTAGAGCTCCGATGACAAAAGTCATAAGCCGTGCAAAGCTTGCCGCTTGGCGCAGCCTCTCCACCCATTCCTTGCCGTAACGTACATCTGTTACTCCCGGTAAGGAGCCTAATTGAGAAGCTAACGTGCGGATTAGGGGAAGATTTTGCATTGTTTCTGCCACCTCAATTTCCAGAGCGGGCGGGAGGAAGTCTTCACCCAGGTCAGCGAGGATATTTTCCGCCCCTGCAAGCTGGTGGGTAAGTTTTTTATATCCTTCCTGGCTGGTAACGCAACGTGTGCTTGCTATTCCGCGAAGTTTAGTAACTTTGGTTTTGAGGTCCTCAATGGCTTGAGGCGCGAGTCCGGGTTCAAGATAGGCCACAATACGTATTTCATGCCCGAAGTTTTCTGCCAGGCGGTTGAGGTTGACATAGATCAGGGCCGAGAGGCCGAATACGAGGACAACAAAGGCAATGGTGAGGGCGGTCAAGATGTGGGCTAACCAATTACCACGCATATTTGAGAAGATTCTTGGAATTATATATGGGACGATGCTCAATTTACGATCCTACCTTGGTCAAGAGTGACGACTCTCTTGGCTGTGGAGTTAATAAGCTCCTGGTTATGGGTTGCAAAGATAACAGTGGTTCCGCGGGCATTGATTTCATTGAGAAGTGACATAATGTCAGCGGCGCGTTGGGCATCCAGGTTTCCAGTTGGTTCATCGGCCAAAAACACTAAAGGATCATTTACTAGGGCCCGGGCAATGGCCACTCGTTGTTGCTCACCCCCGGAGAGGCGCCGAGGGTATATATGCTTTTTCATTTCCAGTCCCAGGCTTTTCAATACCTGGTTGACTTTTTGCTTTATCAGAGATTTTTTTATGCCACATACCTCCATGGCTAATGCCACGTTTTCAAAAGCGGTCAGGTTATCTATTAATTTGAAATCCTGGAAGACCATCCCCATCCGACGCCTGAGATTCGGTATTTTGGAGCTTGACAGACGCTGTAGGTTTATTCCGCCCACTCTGATTTCGCCCTTGGTGCAGCGTTCAATGCAGAGTATGACCTTGAGCAAGGTTGTTTTGCCAGCTCCGCTCGGGCCATTGACAAAGACAAACTCTCCTTTTCCTATACCAAGGTTGATGTCCTCAAGGGCAGTGATATCTTGGTCGTAACACTTGTAGACATGTCTTAATTCAATTAAGGGGGACTCCATTTCCTTCCTGCAATACTGTTGTTTCTAAATGTATCGGAAAAAATTGGCCTGATTATAATTGTGGCTGCGTTATTGTGCAAGTATTTACTCTATTTGGACTAAAATGGCTGTTTATTTTGGGCACTCAAGGGGCACCTGTTGCCTGTTATGGTTTTTTCGTGCTATAAGGGTTAAAAGATCAGGAACAGGGTATTCTTATGATGAAAAAAGAATCAGCCAATCCGTCGACATTTAACGTACTGGAGAATCCGGACGACGTGAAAAGGGCGGAGATCGTAATCGGGATTCCATCATATAATGAAGCAGATACGATTGCTTTGCCTACGGCTATGGCAGATGAAGGGCTGCAGACCTATTTTAAGAATAAAAGAGCGGTCATTATAAATTGTGATGCTTGCTCCACGGATACTACGAAGGAGGTGTTCTTGGGGGTAAAAACAGCCACACCGAAGATGTATGTTTCTACCCTTCCGGGAATAAGCGGTAAAGGGAACAACGCGAGGAATCTCTTTGTTATTGCCCAGAGGCTCGAGGCCAAGGCCACTATCATGATCGACGCGGATCTTAGAAGCATTACGCCGAAATGGATAAAGATGCTGGGAGAACCAATTTTTGGCGGTTTCGGATACGTAGCTCCACTTTACGTAAGGCATAAGTATGACGGCACTATAACGAACAATATTGCCTACCCCTTGAGCCGGATGCTTTATGGGCGGCGAGTCCGCCAACCCATAGGAGGCGATTTTGGCTTTTCTGGAAAACTCCTGCCGTATTATCTGAATCTTCCTCTGTGGAGCGAGGATGTGTCTCAATTTGGAATCGATATCTGGATGACAACCATAGCCATGATGCAAAGGCTGCCCATCTGTCAATCCTTTATGGGACGACCCAAGATACACCGGGCAAAGGATCCCGGCGCACAACTGGGACCCATGTTCAAGCAGGTTATTGGGACCGTATTTGCCATGTTGGACCAGTTCTCTAACCACTGGGTCCGTGTCAAGTGGAGCAAACCTACGGCCATCTTTGGATTCGGTCTGGGTGAAACCGAGGAGCCTCCGCCGGTCGAGGTGAACGAGGAGGGCCTGCATCAGAAATTTTTGGATGGTTTTAGCAATTACTCTGGTCTATGGGAAGAGGTCCTACAGAGAGAGAATTATAAGAAGCTGCTCGAGATAAAAGAATTGCCTTACCGCTTGTTTAGTGTTCCTCCATTGGTCTGGGCCCTAATCCTTTGTGATTTTGCTGTCGCCTACCACAAAACAAAAATTGATCGAGGTATGCTACTGGAAGGACTTATGCCACTCTATTTTGGTAAGACGCTGTCTTTTGTTAAAAGGACGGCGCAGATGTCCATTCAGGAAGCTGAAGAGCAGATAGAAAACGAATGTGTGATTTTCGAAGAGGCCAAGCCCTATTTGGTAAGACGCTGGAGCGTTCTCTGAAGCAGTAAAGAAGAACCTTGTTCAGAAAAACATATCAGGAATTCATTATGCGTATCATGATTGTGGGTGCAGGAGAGGTTGGTTATTACTTAAGCGAAACTCTTTCGATCGAAGGCCATGAAGTCGTCCTTGTTGACCGTGATCAGGAGCGAGTGCGGCGTTTAGAGAAGATGCTAAACGTAATGACGGTGGTAGGTAATGGCGCTTCAGCGCAGACTCTGGAGCAGGGTGGCATTGAACAAACGGATCTCTTTATTGCCGTGACGGATATTGATGAGGTTAACCTGGTGTCCTGCATCCTTTCCCGTGAATATGGTGTCAAAAAGAGGGTAGCCCGGGTTAGAAACGAGGAATTCCTCTCGCCGGGGTCTCCGCTTAATGAGCAACGCCTGGGATTGGACTTACTTATAAATCCGGATCGAGTTATGGCCGAAGAAATCATGCGGATTAGTGACCTATCGGAGGCCTTTGAGTTTATAGATTTTGCCGGCGGCCAGGTGGCATTGCTTGGATACCGGGTACGGGAGGGGAACCCGACCTGCGGAATAACGTTAGAGGAGCTTAGAGATCTACGCGGCATGTATGACTTTGTAATCGCAGCCATTGTTCGTGGCAATAGGACTATTATTCCCCGGGGTCGCGACATAATTGAACCAGGTGATAGCCTTTACCTGATTGCTCGGCGTGTGGAGATAGCAGCGGTTGAATATCTTTTGAATTTTACCAGCCATGCCCCTAAAAGAGTCTTCATAGTGGGTGGTGGACGGGTGGGTTCTCTGGTGGCGCGCCATATGGAAAGTAAAAAAATAGATGTAAGGTTGGTTGAAGTGGATGCCTTGCGTTGTCAGAAGCTTTCTGAAACGCTGGAAAAGACGATGGTTTTAAACTTTAGCGGGTTAGAGGCTCAGGAGCTTATAGAGGAAGGAATAGGTGAGGCTGATCTTGTAGTGGCGGTTACGGGGAGTGATACAACAAATATTTTATCCAGTCTGCTGGCAAAACATCATGGAGCGGCCAAGTGTAT
This sequence comes from uncultured Desulfovibrionales bacterium, assembly GCA_964435205.1. Lineage (GTDB taxonomy): Bacteria > Desulfobacterota > QYQD01 > QYQD01 > QYQD01 > CAYSYZ01. The sequence continues at coordinate 5,700 of CAYSYZ010000084.1, read as the reverse complement.
AACGCGTATCCATCGGCCAGACTTTATACCGCTTTTGGGGAAGCTTGGTATCGATGTGGCCCTGAGTCCGCGGCTCCTGGTGGCGAGTACAATAGTGCGTTTTGTCCGGCGGGGGGCCATACTTTCGGTGGCTACATTGCTGGGCACCGATGCAGAAGTAATGGAGCTCGTGGTACCGGACAAGAGCGCTTTTCGCGGGACGCCGATCAAAGACCTGGACTTTCCCTTGCAGGCTAACATCGGTGCTGTTGTGCGCAGCGGGCTTGTAATCATCCCCACCGGAGATACCATTTTACAACCGGGTGACGACGTGGTGGTCTTTTGTATGCGCGAAGCAGTGCCGGAAGTAGAAAAGCTGTTTGAAGCATGAAGGTTGGAACAGTATTCCATACGCTGGGCTGGCTGCTTCTATTCCTGTCTCTAAGCCTGCTTATCCCCATCCCTTTCAGTCTTTTTTATAAAGATGGCCTGGTGATGGATTTTCTGCTGTCTTCGGCCCTCTCCGCGTTCGTGGGTGGCGTTTTGTGCCTGGTGTTTGTCCCCGACAACGAACTGGGGTATCGAGATGGCTTTGCAGTGGTAACCTTGGGGTGGCTGGGTGCAGCCTTGTTTGGGGCGGTACCTTTCTATTTCTCCGGTGCCATTCACACCTTCCTGGACTGTTATTTCGAAGCCATGTCCGGTTTCACAACCACCGGCTCAACGGTCCTGAATAGCATAGAGTCTCTCGGCCCAAGCCTTCTTTTGTGGCGGGCCATGACCCAATGGCTGGGTGGGATGGGCATAATTGTGCTTTCTTTGGCTATCCTGCCCATACTGAAAATAGGCGGTATGCAGCTTTTCCAGGCTGAAGTGCCTGGACCTACCAAGGACCGCCTTGCCCCACGCATTCAGGATACGGCCAGAATTTTATGGGGAGTCTATATCCTATTGACAGCGGCGGAAACCGCTTTGCTGATGTGGAGCGGGCTCAGCTTTTATGACGCTATATGTCACTCTTTCACCACTATGGCAACGGGAGGGTTTTCAACACATACGCCCAGTATAGGATATTTTCAGAGTTACTGGGTGGATGGTATTGTGACCTTCTTTATGTTAGCAGCCGGTGTTAACTTTGCTCTTCATTACCAGTTTCTCAAGGGGAATCTTTCCGCCTACTGGAAGAGTGAGGAGTTTCGATTTTACATTGGGATGGCCATTGCAGCAACTGTTGTGTTTACCGTGATTAATCTCGGTTATGACGTGTTTGACAGTTTAGGTAGCAGTTTTCGCTACTCCGCGTTTCAGGTCTCTTCCATATTGACCACAACTGGATTCGGGACTGCCGATTTTGACAGATGGCCTTATGTCTGCCGATTTCTGCTTGTGGTTTTGATGTTCTTCGGGGGGTGTGCGGGCTCTACCGGTGGCGGGATCAAACACGTGCGTTTACTGTTACTGTGGCGGCATCTCCGAATCCAGATGACGCAACTTGTGCATCCACGGGCAGTCAAGGTAGTCAAACTTGGCGGAAAAAGGGTGCCGCCGGAGGTCATGCAGTCTATCCTGGGGTTCTTTTTTTTATATCTTCTGGTCTTTACGGTAGCCTGCGCACTGGTTAGCATTCAGGGAATAGATATAGTTACAAGCATAAGCGCCGTTGCCGCCACCCTCAACAATATTGGACCGGGCCTCGGATTGGTGGGGCCTGTGCAGCATTTTGGCCATTTACCATCCTTTTGCAAGGCGGTGCTTATACTGTGCATGTTGGCCGGGCGTCTTGAACTTTATACTTTAGCTGTTTTGCTGACCCCGGCATTCTGGAAGTCAACGCACAAGCCTATTTTCCGGTGGCAGTATAATCAGGAGCAGAAGACTCCTGAAACATAACGGAAAAAGCACGAAAGCCCTTTACAATACGCAATCCTTTTGATTCGCGTTTTCCAGCTTACGCCATGTTCTATGAAGATTCTTATCATACATATGGGGGCCTTGGGCGATGTGATTCTTTCGCTGCCGGCCATGCAGTTGATACGTGACTACTATGGTGGAGGAAAACTAGAGTTAGTGGGGAACAGAGCTATTTTGAACCTCATAGCTAAAGATTTGGGCGCCCGAAAGGTGTACTCGATAGATCAGGGGCGGTTCTCTTTTTTGTTCGAAGAGGCTGGTGAGATGCCAGCAGAGTCAAAGGAATATTATGATGGCCTCGACCGTATTTTTATTTTCACTCGAAATCCTCATGCGGCTTTTATTCAAAATCTTGAGAACAATCTTTCAGAAAGACTTCGTATGATTTCATGCCTTCCAGCTGCACCGGGCATCCATGTTACATGCAGCCAGCTAGAGGCGTTGAAGGATATGGGAAGTAGTAGCCGGTATTTGCCCGTACGGCTCGTCGTAGACGAATGGAGAGGATCTCCTGGCGTTTTCGGGGATTCAGATTTGGAAAAATATGATTTTAAAAGAGTAATCGGTATTCACCCGGGAAGTGGCAGTGCTAAGAAATGTTGGCCTAGCGCATCTTTTGTAGACTTAATGCACGCACTGGCTTTAGAAAACGACACTGCTTTTATTTTTTTCCTTGGTCCGGCGGAGGAGAGCTGGGCGCATAGCTGTCTTGGGGATACCAGGGGGCTGAGGATTTTACCTGTCCTTAAACGTCCGACCGAAGAGGCGGCACAGTTTGTTAAGTTATGCCGGGTTTATGTGGGTAATGACTCCGGCTTTAGTCACCTTGCTGCAGCCCTTGGTGTACCAACGATTGCCATTTTTGGTCCAACAGATCCTGGGCTCTGGAGACCCATGGGGAAAAATGTTATGGTTCTTGAGCCAGACGTAAATTGTGCTCCGTGCGGGCGTATAGGTTATCAAAATTGCCAAGATCGCAGTTGTCTGGAATCTATTAAAATGAAGACGGTGGTTGAAGCCGTGGAGAGACTAATTAATTAATTCGAGATCGGTTACGGTTTTCTGCAGCGCTTATCGATTAGGGATTCGAATATGCACACGCGCTCAGTTATTACATGATTCCTGTAAATTGACACAGGGCGACATGCGGTTTATACTTGTCTTCAGTTGGCCGGTAGGAGAATGCCATGAAATTTGATGGTTTCCCGAGGGGACTTTATATTTGGCCACTTATGTTAATTGGATTACTCCTGTTGGCAGGTTGTTCCCCAATAGTCAAAGGTTGGTCCCAGGAATCATACCGTAGTCCGGAATTCAGCAGTGATGCCCTTAATGAGGGAGGGTTGGCTCTTCTCCCGGTGATTGTTCTGGAACGCCCGCCCGAGATGTCCAAAGCTGCTGACGGCCGGGTTCCGCCTGCACCGTATGCCCCGGAAAGCCCTTCAACCGATCCTGGCGGAGAAACGACAGTGGATGCTCACGACGCTTACCGGGTCAGTCTGGGCAAAATGCTGCTCAGCAAGATTCAATCCAGACGGCCTGGCCTCAGGCTTGTATCCGCAAACGATGCCCTGAAGCGATTGAATGACGAGGGGTTAACAAGTGCTTATCGGAGATTTAACCGTGATTTTCCCAGGGTGGGATTTGATGGCGATCTGCTGAAGAGCTTTGGTAGGGTACTCAATTGTCGCTATGTCTTCATTGGTCAAGCAGTAGTAAGTGAATCCAGGGCGGAGGCTTCACTTCGGATTATCTGGACATTTGGTCGGCAATCTGTGCTTCGGTCGGTTAAGATCTCTGGACAGATCTGGGATACGGTAGTCGGTCAGCAGGTCTGGGAGGGGACCGGAGTTGGTTATAACAGGTTGACTGCCTATGAAGGGTTGCCCCTTACCGAGGAAATGGCGAGCCAAGCCGTGGATAGTCTCCTGGAAACTGTCATGCCATGAATGCCCTCTTAATTTAAAATTAGGCGATAGCATTTAGTACGGGCCTTTGAACATGCATAGCAAGCGCATTCCCCGCTGCTTGCAGCGGGGTTAGCGAGCGAATACTGTGCTTATTTTACCTTGCATACGGAGATTCCCCGTCCGCCCAGGTCCGCCTGCGGCGGACGGGGAGCTTCAATCTCTTCTTGGAATAAATCCAAGGTGGTTTTTTGCGGGAAAAATCTTGACGATGTGAAGATGGGCATGTTAACTAATCAGCCTTTATTATTTAATCTCGTTCCTATGTGGATCAGTGCCAGCCTTATGAGGAGGAAACCGAGTGGCCTGCATAAAGCCGTTCCGTGGGGTCAGATATAACTTAAAAAAGATTGGGGATCTGGAAAGGGTGGTAACTCCGCCCTACGATGTTATAACACCTGAACAGCAGGAGGCTTTCTATAAAAAGAGCCCGTACAATATCGTAAAACTGGATTTTGGGAAGACTTATGACCATGACAACCAGGCTAACAACCGGTATACGCGAGCATCCAGGGACTTTGAAGCCTGGCAAAAGGAAGGCATTTTTTTGCGTGACAACCAGCCTGCTATTTACATCTACCAGGTTACCTACACCGTGCACGGAGGCCGGGTCTTTACCCGAAAAGGATTTTTTTCGGTGGTTAGACTGGAAGAGTTTTCCAGTGGCATAGTTAAACCCCATGAAAAGACGTTCCCAAAAGTCACCTGTGACCGTTTGCAACTCATGGAACACTGCGGCGCCAATTTCAGCCCGGTTTTTTCTCTTTACTCCGATCCGCAGAATGCAGTTATGGATATACTGGAGAAGCATAAAGAGGAACCCCTGCTCGCTTCTTTTTATGACTGGGCCGGATTAAAACATGAGATGTGGGCGGTTAGAAACCATAGGGCAATTGTTGATATCCAAAGAATCTTAAGCAAAGAGACCGTTTTTATTGCCGACGGTCACCATCGCTATACGACGGCCCTGGAATATCGTCGCGCCATGCAGGCTAGATATCCGGAATGTGATGAGCGGCATGCTTTCAATTACATTATGATGTACCTCTGTAGCATGGAAGATGAGGGACTTGCAATATTACCTACCCACCGCCTTGTGACATGTGAGGATGTTATTTCGGAGGAAGAGTTTATAAGGGAAGCCATGCAGTATTTTAAGGTGGAAAAGATATCTTTCAAGGAACGAACGTACGCCGGTCAGGCGGAAGAGGCCCTTGGCGTATTGAAGGGGGGCGAATGTAACCGGCCCGCTATCGGTCTTTATACCGGCGATAATAACTGTTTTTATCTTCTAAGGCTCAAGGAAGGCACGATGCAAGCGGTTTTTGGTGGAGAGATGGCTGATCCCCTTTTGGAACTGGATGTTGTTGTGCTGACTGAACTGGTTTTTGATCGATTGATGGGACTAAAACATAAAAATAACGCTGCGGGAGACATTGTGCGTTATTATCACAATGCACGAGAGGCTATGGAAGCGGCAGGCGGAGACAAAAAGACATGGGCTTTTCTGCTGAATCCCACCCGTATTGAACAGGTCAGAAACGTGGCCATGGCCGGCCTCGTAATGCCCCATAAGTCTACCTATTTTTACCCGAAGATTTTGACCGGTCTCGTGTTAAATAAAATTGTTCCGAAGGAGGAGGTGTAGGTCCATATCCCTGCATAAAGAGTTGCCCCGTAAGCCCGGTGAAACCCTGGATGCCCTCTTCCACGGAAAGATCAAGGTTATTCAAAAGAAGTCCGGCTATCGTTTTTCCATTGATGCTGTAATTCTTGCCCATTTCCCAAATTTCAAACGAAGAGACGTTATTGTGGATCTCGGTTGTGGTTGTGGAATAATCCC
>CAYSYZ010000083.1:0-9977 GCA_964435205.1 uncultured Desulfovibrionales bacterium | reverse complement strand
AACCCACCCCGTCCACGTCAGCAAAAGACCTGGGCAAAACAATTGTTTTCTGAAATCTCTCCGTTACTAAAAAGGTGATGAGCTTGTCATTGGGACCCGCGATATAAAGCTGTAATTGTGAATGCTGGTCAGTAGCCCCAAGGGCTCTGACCGGGGTCTGACCGGTGTGGACAGGTTTGCCGTCAAGGTCTGTTTTCTTGCCAATGCTTTCTGCCCAGAGTTGCCCGAACCAATCGGCTACCCCATAAAGGGCGTCGACATACGGCATCATAACTGCGATCGATTTACCTTTTCTGGTATCAGCCAGATAGTACAGGGCGGCATTTAGATAGGCGGGATTTCGCCACAGGTCCGGGACCTTGCACCGCTTGTCCATGTCCCGGGCACCGGCCAGGAGCATGGCTATATCAATGCCCGTGACCGCAGCTGGCAACAGTGCCACTGGAGTAAGAACCGAAAAACGCCCGCCGACAGCCGGAGGGACAGCAAACCTTGGATAACCTTCCCTCTCCGCAATTTCTCTCAGTCGTCCTTTCTCGGGGTCAGTCGTCACCAAGATATGGGATCGATGCCCTTCTCTCCCCAGGCGTCTTATCAACTTGTCCCGCACATAAAAGAACTGGCTCAAGGTTTCAGCTGTGCTACCGGACTTGCTTATAACATTGAAAATGGTTTCCCTTGGGTCGAGAATGTCCAAAAGTCCCTGGAATCCATCTGGATCAATATTATCCGCAAAGAAGATTCGCGGCCTACCTTTACGCTGTGAATCGGATAGTAAATTATAATGGTGATGATTCAGGGCTCGATGCAGAGCTATTCCACCCAGGGCCGACCCACCAATACCGAGCACCACAAAATTGCGGCAAGCCCGGCTGATCTTACCTCCACTTCTGAGTAAACGAGCCGCCTCTTTTTCCTCGTAAGGAAGACCGTAAAAAGCCAGACTACCTTGGTTCCTTTTCTTCAAGAGCTCAGCGTGGATGGTCTTCGCTTCAGGTTCAAGTGCCTTTATCTCTTCGGCACTCACTCCGTTCTTCTTTCCAACAAAATCCGCCGTAGCATAGTTGAAATCCAGGCGGATACGGTGAGCTGTTACCCATTTTCTATCTTCCCATTTCCGCATCGAGATCTCCTATTTCAATTTTTCCATGTAAACGCAGCCTTACCTTTTTATACATAAGCCCGCAGGTATGACAAGTAAAATACGTTTCGAGCTGGTAGATTCCCGTTCTACCGGGTTGAATGCAGTCTACTCCTTCCCATCTTCTTTGCCCCCGCGCCGGAATGAAGCCAGATATTCACGCCATTTGTTTAAACGCTCACCGATGACCTTCTCCATGCCTCGCCCCGTCGGCCGGTAGTAAATACGCCCCTTTATCTCCGGCGGGAGGTATTCCTGGGCAACCAGTGCTTCTGGAAAGTCATGTGCGTATTTATAGCCGCGCCCGTAACCCAGATCTCTCAGCAGTTTAGTTGGGGCGTTGCGGATATGCAGGGGCACAGACAGGCTGCCAGTTCTGGCTACATCCTTCTGGCACTCCAAAAAGGCCATATATACGGCGTTGCTCTTTGGAGCCGTGGCTAAATATATGGCCGCCTGCGCCAGGGCAAGCTCTCCTTCCGGGCTACCCAGAGTCTGGTACGCCTGCAAGGCCGAAATGGCCACGTGAAGCGCCTGAGGATCAGCGTTACCAACATCTTCGGACGCAAACCGGATCATGCGACGCGCTATGTACAGCGGCTCTTCTCCGGCCGCCAGCATTCTGGTGAGCCAATAAAGGACTGCATCTGGATTACTTCCTCTAAGGCTCTTGTGAAAAGCAGAAATGACATTGTAGTGCTCCTCACCGTCTTTGTCATACGCAAGCGCCTTTTTCTGTACAGCCTGTTCCACGAGCTTAAGGTCGATATTGTAAACACCTCTTTCCTCCGGTGTAGCCATTAACAGGGCAACTTCCAGGCTATTCAGGGCAAAGCGCCCATCTCCATCTGCTGCTGCAACAATAAAATTGAGAGCTTCGTCTGACACTTTAATAGGAATGTTCCCCAGCCCCCTCTCCTTGTCCACGAGGGCACGTTTGAGCACCGCTCTCAGATCATCTTCAGAAAGTGCCTTTAAGACCACCACCCGGGAGCGTGAAAGGAGCGGCGTTATTACTGCAAAAGAAGGGTTTTCCGTCGTAGCCCCGATAAGGGTAATTAGACCTCTTTCCACATGTGGCAGAAAACCATCCTGTTGAGCCTTGTTGAATCGATGAATCTCATCGACAAAGAGGATTGTTTTACGTCCGCTACTTTTTCTTTCCATCTCGGCTTCAGCAATCACGGCCCGGATATCCTTTACACCGGACAGTACCGCCGAAAAGGTTACAAAATGGGCATCAATTGCCCGGGCCAAGATATAGGCTAACGAGGTCTTCCCCGATCCCGGCGGTCCCCAGAAAATTAACGAAGGAATTTCCCGGGCCTTCATCAGTCGGGAAATTAGCTTCCCCTCAGCAAGTACATGCCTTTGGCCCACCACTTCATCCACAGTCCGTGGCCGCATGCGGTCAGCCAGGGGAGATGATTTACCCAAGCCATCCATAAGTGCAAAGTTGTTAAGCATCTGGCGTTAGACTGCGATCTTCCCCAGGTAAGCTTCCTGGACACCGGGATCAGCCAACAGTTCTTCTCCGCTTCCCCGAAGTACAATCTGGCCGGTCTCCAGAACATAACCATAATGGGCTAGGCGTAAGGCAGCATTAGCGTTCTGTTCAACGAGGAGAATAGTCGTTCCTCTCTCGTGAATTTGCCGCATAACGGTGAACACTTCCCGCACCAGTCGTGGAGAAAGCCCCAGAGAAGGTTCATCCAGCATGAGAAGTCTCGGCCGACCCATCAGGGCACGGCCTAATGCCAGCATCTGTTGTTCGCCTCCGGAAAGTGTTCCGGCCTGCTGATATAGTCGTTCCTCCAATCGGGGAAAAGTAGAAAAAAGCCACTCCATATCTTCTCCTACTCCCTCCCGGTCTTGCCGAAAATAGGCCCCCATTTTCAGGTTCTCCAGGACACTGAGATTCGTGAAAACCCGTCTTCCTTCCGGAACCAGGGTGATGCCACTTCTGATAACCGAATGTGGAGCAAGCCCTTTAAGCTCCCGCCCCTCAAACCGTATAGACCCTTTCTGCGCCTTAACTAAACCGCATATAGTCTTCAGGATGGTGCTCTTGCCGGCGCCATTAGCCCCGATAAGAGTCACTACCTGACCGGCCTTGACCGTGAATTTTACACCTTTCAGGGCATGAATACCACCATAACTCACATGAACATCCGCAAATTCAAGCACCTTCTGACTCTCCCAGATAGGCTTCGATGACCTGGGGGTTATTCTGTATCTCTAAAGGAGTCCCCGAAGCAATGGTCACTCCATGATCAAGGACTTGCAGGCGTTCACATAAGCCCATCACAAAGCGCATATCATGCTCGATCAAAATGATCGCCAGGTCATATTTTTCACGCATGGAACTTATGAAGTCCATCATATCACCCGTTTCTCGCGGATTCATTCCAGCCACCGGCTCATCAAGGAGAAGCAACTTTGGACTGGTTGCCAAGGCCCTGGCTATCTCCAGCTTGCGCTGCTGTCCGTAGGCTAAAGTGCCAGCTTTCTCCGTAGCCACATTATCCAGTTGGACCTCGCTCAGGATTTCTTTGGCCATGCTCCGCATTTTCTTTTCTTCGGCCCGGTATCGCGGCAAACGAAACACCGCCTCCCAGAAACTGGAGCGAAGACATCCATGATAACCGATCATCACATTTTCCAGGACAGTCAAGCTGCTAAACAAACGGATATTTTGAAACGTACGCCCGATACCCCTGGCGTTTATAACATGACTCTTCTTCCCGGTGATATCTTCGTCCTGGAAGTAGGCCTTCCCTTCACTGGGTATAAGACGCCCGCTAATCATATTAAAAGCCGTGGTCTTTCCAGCACCGTTTGGTCCGATAAGACCAACCAGATCTCCCTTGTCCACCGTCAGACAGAAATCACTAACGGCCATAAGGCCGCCAAATTTCATGGTTAAATGTTCGGCCTTAAAAAAAGACACGCGACCTCATCCTTTTCTTCTCTCCCCTCTCAGGGGTCCCAAAAACCAGTCCCAGGAGAATTCGCGGCGACCGAATATCCCCTGTCGCGCAAAAATCATGAATAAAACCAGCATAAAGGAAAAAACAACCATGCGCATTCCGGGTATTCCAGGAATACTCAACGTCCCCATGGTCATCGGTTCTTCAACGGTTCGCAACCACTCTCCGGCATAGGTGATAATTACAGCAGAGATTACCGAACCAGTCGTACTTCCCAATCCACCAATAACTATCATGACCAAAAGATTAAATGTCAGGAAAAAACTAAAAAGGGTCGGCGAGATGGTGGTAACCAAGTGGGCCATAAGACCTCCCGCAATGCCGGCAAAAAAAGCATGGACCACAAAAGCCAACATCTTATGTCGGAACACATTGACCCCCATCGCCGCTGCCGCGACTTCATCCTCTCGGATAGCCTGCATGGCTCGGCCAAAGCTGCTTTTGACCAGGCGGGTCACACACAAAATAGTACAAAGGGCCACACCCCAGGACCACCATAGATTTGTGTATTCGGGCAAGCCCTTGAGGCCGAGGGGACCGTTGGTTATGCTCTGGAGATTGTTGGCAACTACCCGTACGACTTCACCAAAACCAAGGGTAACTATAGCCAAATAATCTCCTCGCACCCTGAATACCGGGAAAGCCATAAGAAATCCAAGAAGGGCAGAAACAAATCCGCCTATCAGGAGAGCCGGGAAAAAAGGTAGATGAAGGACCGAGAAAGGCCATATAATAGGCTCGATTATAAAAGAAAGTTCCTTTTCCGCCGGGGTTAAGGTCAGAAGGGCAGTTGCATAGGCCCCCACAGCCATGAAGGCATTGGGTCCTAAAGAAAACTGACCGGCCACACCATTTATAAGATTGTAACTAACTGCTAAAGTAACAAAGACGGCAGAGACATTCAGGATACGGATCTGGTACTCGTCAGCATAATTCTTGACGACATAAATAAAACCAATGAGGCACAGTATCGAGCCATATGTACACAGCTTGTAGATCCATTCCCGTCTACCCCGGTCTGACATAGCCTTTAACTCAAAGCACCCTTTCCTAGAAGACCGGTAGGTCTAAAAAGTAATACGAGTATCAAAAGGATAAATGCAAAGGCATCCCGATACCCAGCAAGGGATGGAAGGAGCGCCACCAGGAGAATTTCCGTTACCCCCAACAGAAATCCGCCAAGGACAGCCCCGTGAACGCTCCCTATGCCTCCAAGAACGGCGGCCACAAAGGCCTTGAGACCGGGAATAATGCCCATTAGCGGATTTATCTGTGGGTATTTCATTGCCCACATAATACCTCCGGCTGCAGCCAAGGCCGAGCCTACGGCAAAAGTTAAGCTAATAATGCGATTTACGTCAATACCCATAAGCTGGACCATCTCCATGTCTTTGGCCACGGCTCGCATGGCCGCCCCCACCTTGGTCCGATAAAGGAGCAAAAAAACAAATATCAAAAGGGTAGCGGTAATCAACGGTACCCAGATACTGAGGCTGAAAATATGCACTCCGCCCAGCTCATACGTCTTGCTCAAGAAAGCCGGGCGGAAAAAGGCCTTCGGTCGGCCGCCAAAAACTACAAGCCCCAAATTCTCCAGAAGAAAGGAAACACCGATAGCCGTGATTAGAGCGGAGATACGGGTAGCATTCCGTACCGGTCTGTAGGCCCCAAAATCGATAAGGATACCCAAAACAGCCGTAAGCAATACGGCCAGTATGACCGACAGCCACCACGGGAGCGCATAGACAGATACACCAAAGTAAGCAATATACGTCGAGACCATGAGGATATCGCCATGAGCAAAGTTAATAAGGCGCAGTATGCCGTAAACCATGGTGTAACCTATGGCTATAAGTGCATAAAGGCTCCCTAAGGAGATGCTGTTTAAAAGTTGCTGTAAAAATAAGGGGAGGTCCACGGGTCCAATCGATATACTCAAGGTTTAACTACGGTAAGGTATTTGAACTGCCCACCACGCACCTGTAAAATGACGGCATTTTTCTTCGCATTACCATCCGGTCCAATCCCAATTACGCCGGACACTCCGCCAAAATTGCTAGTTGAGCCCAGGGCAGTCCTGATGGCAGCCCCGTCGGTACTGCCTGCCCTTCCGATAGCATCCAAAAGAACAAAATAGGCGTCCGCGCCCAGGGCATGGAATCCACTGGTCTCTTCACGTTTTGTTTTCTTAAACACGCCCATAAACTCTTTCGCCAGAGCCGTTGTCGCCCCTTCCGGTGCAAAATGGGCCAAGAGATATAATCCCTCCACAGCTTGGCCACCTATTTTTATCAACTCTGGGGCCTGAGCTCCGTCCGCCGAGAGGATCGGTACCCTGAGGCCAAGTTCACGTGCCTGCCGGGCAATGAGAGCATCCTCCGTGTAATAATTAGGCAGATAGATCAAGTCTGGCTGTGCAGACCGGATACCCGTCAGCTGAGCCGAAAAGTCCTGGTCCCCCGTCTGGCAATAAACCATGGAGACTACCTTGCCGCCCAGAGCGGTGAAAGCCCGCTTAAAGTAAGTCGCCAGGCCAACGCAGTAATCCTGAGCGCGATCAACAACAATAGCTACCCTCCGTGCCTTGAGGTTTTCATAGGCGAACATGGCTGCGGCTTCGCCTTGAAAAGAGTCAATAAAACAAACGCGAAACACAAATTTCCTGTTTTGGGTCACCAGTGGCAAGGTAGCCGTAGGACTGATCATCGGGATTTTTGCCTTCTCGCTCAAGGCCGCCCCGGCCATAGTATTGGAACTCGTGGCTGAGCCAATGATGGCCTGCACACCTTCTTTCTTGAGGAGACGGCTTACGGTGTTAGCCGCCTCTATCCGGTCACTTTTTTCATCAACCAAGAGCAGCTCTACCTTGCGGCCAAGGACAGTTGGCCTCATTTGATGGGCTACCTGAATTCCTGCCCATTCCATTTGACCAAAGGCAGCCACCGGACCGGTCATAGGGAGATAGACTCCGATACGGATCGACTGGCTAGCTACGCCCAAGGACGGCAAAAAACACCCAAGGCAAAGACAGGACATAACAAAAACCAGCCCCCAACGGATCAGCTTGCGTATCATAAAAAATCTCCCTTTTGAAAATTTAAGGCTGCAGGCACAAGCTGGACTAATGCAAGGTAATGTCGCCAATAAACTTGCTTAAAACGGTATTTTTAACCTGAAGAGGAAGGATTTTACCCTATCCATTAATCCTGAAGGCTCTTTCGATTCTTCTTTAGCCTTTTTATTCATGTCCGATATATCTTTTAAAGATGGCTCGCCTTTATCTCTGTCAGACTTATCTTGCCCACTTTCCACGGAAACAGTTACTTTTGGGGAAGCTTTCTCTCTACGCTCAGGTGTAGTTGTGCAGGTTGTATTCCCGACAAGGAAAACTAAGCCTAAAATACATACATAGTAACGACCAATCATGGAATATCTCATATCTACCCGGGTTTAAGATCATTTAAACTAAACCTTATTCCAGCGCTTACTTTGACAACATCTGCTGCAAGTATAATAATTCTCTTTTCAACTCGGCCAACAGCTGTTTATCCTTACTTTTGGCCTTATCAAACCCTATCTCTAGCTGTTCCCTTCTGCCCTGGGCTAAGGCCTTGCGAGCTCCAGCTATGGTAAAACCTTCTTCATAGAGAAGCCTTTTTACCTCCATCAGTAATTCCAAATCTGATTTTCTATAAAGCCTCTGGCCAGATGGGGGGCGATAGGGTTTGATCTCCTTAAACTCCGATTCCCAATAGCGGAGTACATGTGTCTCCACGCCCACAACTTGACTGACCTCGCCGATCTTAAAATAAAGTTTGTCTGGAATGGAGTTCTTCGCCGGACTCATAACTTTTTGTTAAGCGCCTCGCGCAACTTCCTGCTCGCCTTAAAAACAACCACCGATCGCGGCGATATTTCCACCCTTTCACCCGTACGCATATTGCGCCCGGGCCTTGCCCTTTTGGCACGTACTTTCAGTATGCCAAAGTTGGCAATTTTAACATTATTCCCTTTCAACAATTCCTCTTTGAAAATATTAAACATTGCCGCAACCAGTTCGGCACTAGCCTGTCGAGGGAAACCTATCTTCTTATGAATATGTTCTACGATCTCTCTTTTGGTCAGTGTCATTTTAAACCTTCCTATTATTCTTTTGTTATCCTATTCCCTCAGTCTTCCGCCAAATTTAGACAGTATGCTGGTTACCATGTGTGCGTGAACAGTGTTTACTTCTTCATCTTCCAGTGTCTTCTCCGCGGAACGATAAATAACACGGAGTGCTAAGCTCTTACACCCCCCCTCAATTTGCTTGCCACGGTAAACATCAAAGACAAAAGCATCTTCTATTATATCCTGTCGCTGCTCCTTAATCACACCCAAAACCTGACCGGCAGGAACAGATTCAGGAACGATAATTGCGATATCTCGCATGACAGCAGGGAACCGCGGAAGAGGCTTAAAGGATTTCACACCACCATAGCCTTCTACCAGATCGTCAAACGACAGCTCAAACACAAATACCTTTTCTTTTATATCGAATCCTTTGCTCACCGCAGAATCAATTTCCCCTGCAAAACCCAGAGTCTGCTGGCCAAGCACTACACGAGCCGCCCCCCTTCTGACGAGATAAGGAGCGCCCTCTACTACCCGGTCTAACGCGTAACCACTAATACCCATGGTGTCAAGAACCCCCTCCACTCCACCTTTAATGTCATAAAAATCGACCTTGTCCTGCCTAAAATACACTGCCGCCGGGTAACGCAGACCTGTGCATACACCCGCTAAATAAGTCTTTTCTACCGGCAGACTGCCTTCTCCCCGGTCAATGAAAACCCTCCCCAGTTCAAAAAGACGCAAGTTGTCGTTCCTCTTATTAAGGTTGGTACTTACAGTAGAAAGGAGGTTAGGTATAAGAGACGTCCTCAATACAGATTGCTCTTCGGTCAACGGATTTAGGAGTTGCACATACTTCCTTCGCTCATCTTCCTGCAGGATTCTCAAGAGGTCCAAGGCCTTCTTATCCATAAAGCTATAGGTGATCACCTCGTAAAAACCGAGACCGGTGAGCACTGACCGGCAAACGTCGGCTGCGCTGTGGCTTTTATCCTTTGATGAAGCCATCAATGGAGTAACCGGGAGTTTTACCGGTATTTCTTCATAACCATTAAGACGCGCGACTTCTTCTATAAAATCCACTTCCCGGCTGAGGTCCCCACGAAAAGAGGGGGCCACGGCAAAGAGGGTGTTTTTCCCGGCATCACGCAACTTAATGCCGATACTCTGAAGGAGTGTCCGTATCTGGCTTTTCTTCAGATCTCCTCCCAGAAGGCTATTAACACGCTTCACATCTATCAGAACAGGCTTTTTCGCCTGCGGCCCGGAATAAACGTCTATCCGGCCTTTCAGTACCGTGCCGCCTGCCACGTTTTCCATTAAAGAGGCAGCCCGATCCAGGGCTACAACCACTCCCTCAATGTCTACTCCTCGCTCAAAGCGGTAGGAAGAATCAGTACTCAGATTTAGACGGCGGCTCGTTCGACGAACAGAAATAGGATCAAAGTAGGCGCTTTCGATAAAAACTGCATTCGTCTGCGGGGCAATCTCAGAGTTTTTACCCCCCATGACTCCAGCCAGGGCTACACTTTTCTCCTGGTCAGCAATCACAAGCATGTCCTGGGTAAGCACGCGTGGGACCCCGTCTAGGGCCACAAAGGTCTCACCGTTCTGTGCCAGCTTGACTATAACGCGCTTTCCGACCAGGCACTCCAAGTCGAAGGCATGTAATGGCTGTCCATATTCCATCAAGACGTAATTGGTAATATCGACCACGTTATTCACCGGGCGGA
>CAYSYZ010000082.1:0-10058 GCA_964435205.1 uncultured Desulfovibrionales bacterium | reverse complement strand
CTGGCGTCACGCCTGTTAGCCGGCAACCACCTCTCCTTTGGCACGGTGAACACCGTAGGGACACCGCGGCGTCTCGCTCTCGCTGTATCTGACCTCGCCGATCGCCAGAAAGACGTATCTAGAGAAATCACCGGCCCACCGAAGACGGTGGCCTTTGACGAAAGCGGCAGACCTACGCCGGCAGCTATAGGTTTCGCCAGATCCCACGGAGTTGACATTTCCGCCCTCACCACTGCTGAGACGCCCAAAGGGGAGTATCTGGTGGTCAAAAAAGAGGAAAAGGGCGCAGAAACCACTACCGTGCTAGAAACCCTTTTGCCGGAAATATGCCGCGGCATCTCGTTTCCGAAATCCATGCACTGGGGTTCTGAAAGGATCAGTTTTGCCCGTCCCGTACACTGGGTACTGGCTATCTATGGAGGAGAGGTTATCCCGTTTCAATTTGGTTCGATCAAGAGTGGAAAGCAGACCTATGGCCATCGATTCATGGCCCCTGTGACCATCGAAATCACAGGCTTTTCAAGCTATAAAGACAAACTTTCCCGCGCCTATGTGATTGTAGACCCTGAAGAACGTAAGTCCATGATCATGGACGCGATTACTCAGGCTGCAGCCAAGGTCGGGGGCAAACCGTTGTCGGACGAAGACCTTCTAAATACCGTCACCAACCTGGTAGAGTATCCGGCGGCCGTTTGCGGGGCATTCTCTCCAGAATATCTTTCTCTCCCCAGGGCGGTGCTCATAGCAGCAATGCGAGAACACCAAAAATACTTTGCTGTAGTTAATGAACAAGGCGATCTTTTGCCCTATTTCATAGCTGTCAACAATACTCCGGCCAATGTCACCCGGGGGCACGAGCGAGTCCTGAGAGCCCGGCTGCATGACGCCAGCTTCTTCTTTGCTGATGACCGGAAAGTGCCCCTGGCTGCTCTGACCGAGAAATTAAAAGGAGTTATCTTCCACTCGCAGCTTGGCACGTCCTACGAAAAAGTAATGCGGACCAGGGACCTTGCGGTCTTTCTGGCTGGCCAGATCTGTCCAGAGAAGCTGGCAGACGTTGAAAGGGCAGCCTATCTCTGCAAGGCAGATCTACTCACCGCCGTGGTGGGTGAATTCCCCACCCTGCAGGGCGTAATGGGTCGCGAATACGCCCTGCTCTCCGGCGAAAAGGAGGAGGTCGCAGAAGCCATTCTTGAACACTACCGACCGGCCTCGGCGGGAGACGCCCTCCCGGCCACTCAAATAGGCAGCATACTCAGCATTGCTGACAAAATGGATACTACAGCCAGTTGTTTCGGTATCGGGTTAACTCCGTCGGGTACCGCCGATCCGTACGCCTTGCGAAGACAAGCCCTGGCCATACTGCACATCATCCTGGGCAATTCCTTTAACCTATCTCTAAAAGAATTGATAGCTCATAGCACTACACTTCTGGCCAACATACTTTCCGGTAATATAGATAAAATCAGGGAGGATATTCTTACCTTTTTTAGAACACGGTATCAACACCTTATGAGCAGTAAGGCCGAGGTTGATGTCGTGGAAGCGGTAAGTTCTCTCTACTTTGATAATGTCCGGGAAGTCCAGGAAAAGATAACCGCCTTACAGCAGTTCAAACTAAGCCCTGAATTCGAAAACCTTTTGATCTCCTTTAAGAGGGCAGTAAACATCTCGCGTGACAATAAAGAAACGGCTGTTGACCGTGACCTTTTCGTCAATCCGGCCGAAAGCAATCTCCATGATCATTATTGCCGGGCAAATGAAAAGGCCAAGGAACAGATGAAAAAGGGAGATTACCAGGCTGCACTGCAGGAAATCGCGGGCCTGAAAGAGTCCATAGACCACTTCTTTGATGCGGTCATGGTCATGGATAAGGACGAACGTCTTCGCCATAACCGACTGAACCTCCTTACAAATATCACAAATCTGTTTAAAAACATTGCCGACTTTGGTAAACTGCAACCCAGGTGATGGTCAGCTATTTACCACCATATATAGTATAGGTTTCACAAATATATACACCTTATTGTACTTTCTTCTTTACATGTCGCTATTCCTATGCTAGTATGAATCCGATTTTTTGTGCCTCCAGCTTAGTTACAGGCAATGAATAACTAAACGCAGGTTATCACCGATGAGAATAAGCCGTCTCGATATCCTCGGATTTAAATCCTTTGTTAATCGGATGAGTGTCTCTTTTAGCGAAGGCATCTCGGCCATTATCGGCCCAAATGGCTGTGGTAAGAGCAACATTGTCGATGCCATCCGCTGGGTCCTGGGTGAGCAAAGTCCAAAGCAGCTCCGCGGAAATATCATGGAAGACATGATTTTTGCGGGCAGTGAAAGCCGGGCCCCTTTCGGCGTAGCGGAAGTAACGCTGACCCTGACCAATGGTAACGGCACGGCCCCTCCACCCTTTGAAAATATCAGTGAAATCGCCATAACGCGCCGTCTGTATCGTTCTGGAGAAAGCGAGTATCTGATCAACAAGGCCCCCTGCCGTTTAAAGGATATTGTCTACCTTTTCATGGATACCGGTGTGGGGACAAAGTCATATTCGATCATCGATCAGTGGCAGATTGGTAACTTCATAGACGCCAAGCCTGTGGAAAGAAGGGCACTGGTAGAGGAAGTAGCTGGAATCAGTAAGTTCAAATACAGAAAAGAAGAGGCTGTCCGCAAGATAGAGCATACCAGACAGAATCTTCTACGCATTGAAGATATCCTGGGCGAAGTAAAAAGGCAGATGAACAACCTGCACCGGCAGGCCAAGAAGGCCAATCGATACGTTGAGCTCAAAAAGAGATTGAGAGAGCTGGAGATATTCCTGGCCTCTGTCGACTATGCAAAATGGCTGAACATACTAACAGAGAAGGAAGGGGCTATTGGTGCCGAGGGTGAAAAGGACAAGGTCCTGGAGGCCAAGATAGCGCAATTGGAATTGGAGACCGAAAGGCTGGAACTTGAAAGTCTGGAGCAGGAAAAAATCCTCGAGCAACAAAGAAGTGGACTGCATGATCTGGAAACGGTTTGCCAGGACAAAGAAAATCGTATCCGGCACCTATCACAGGGCCTGGAGGAAACAAAACGCCGGCTAACGGAAACGGTTCAGGAAATAGAACGCCAAGAAAAGCAAAAAAACGAGATCGCCATACAAAAGGAAAACAATGCCAAAGAAGTTGAGTCCCTGAATCTGGTATGGGCAGAAAAGAATGATCGGTTAGCCGACGCTGAAATGCATCTCCAAGAACTGCGTGCTGAGCAAAAGACTATTCTGGATGAACTCGAAGATCGTAAGATGGAAATGGTCGACCTTCTTTCCCGTGAGACCCATTACCGTAATCAGGTCCGCCACATCGATCAAACCCTGGCCTCACTGACACAAAAGAGGCAAAGAAACCAGGCAAACGCCAAAGAAGCCCTGGCAGCAAGCGAGACAACGCGCCAGGAACATATGGCCAAGGCAAAGGAAAATGAACAACTGGAAGGGGATATTAACAGTCTACATCCGCTCATTTCGCACCTAAGGACGCAAGAACAGGCTCTTACCGAAAGGATTCAGGCCCTTCAGGCGAAACTTCGAGAGATTGCGCAGATTCACACTCAAAAAACGACCAAAATTGACCTTTTGAAGAACCTAAACAGCAATCTGGAAGGTATCCGGGCTGGTGTCAAGACCTTGCTTCATAACCATGGTCCCAAAATACACGGTCTCCTGGCCGACTACCTTGAGACCGAACCTGGTCTCGACCTGGCTGTAGAAGCTGTCCTCGGGGAAAAACTGCAGTCACTGGTTGTAGAAGATGTGGATCAGGCCCTTGAATCCATAACCTACCTCAAGACCCACGAGAGCGGTCGAAGCGGGTTTCTTACCCTCGCTGAGGATGAAACCACCCTGGCAGATGAAGATCGTCTACTCGCTCGTTGGATTAAGGTAGCTCCTCCATATCATAATTTGATCAGAAAGCTGCTGAAGGATGTTTACTGGTTCGAAACTCTGGCCGAGGCCCGGAGTTTCTGGAAGAGTCGGTCCGGACAATGCACAGTCGTTACCTGCGATGGGGACATAATCGACCGGTCCGGTTTCGTGGAGGGAGGCAGCCGAGAAGAAGCACCGGTCGGGTTCTTTTCCCGTAAAGAAGAGATAAGACGGCTGGCACGGGATCTGGATGAATTGCAGAATGAGATAGACGAGACCAAGAAAAACCTTAAATATCTGTCTTTAGATCTGACCAGTATACAAGACGAAAGAAAACAAAAAGAACAGGAACTGGCCCAAAAAAAGTTCGAGCACCGCCTCAAGAAACAGGAACTGGAACAACTGATCCGAACAGACGAGATACACAAGAAAAGGTTGGCCGTACTGGAACAGGAGGTGGCTGAATTTAATCGAGAGGACGCCGTGCTCACCCAAGAGCTCGCAGGGGTTAAAGACGCGCTTGAGAAAATGCAATCCGAAAAATCCTCACTCCAGGCGGAAATAAATATTAAAGAAGACTGCGTGGTAGCAGGAGAGAATGAACTGGAAAACAGCCGTACGTCTGTTACGGATGCCAAGATGGCAATAACGGCCCTAAAAGAAAAAAAACAATACCTGGAAGCCGAGGCCGTGCGCCTCCATCAGGAATACGAAAGGCTTAAGGAACTCGATCAAAGATTGCACCTTAAAATGGAAGATATCCATGTCCAGCAGGGCAAAACAAGGAAGGAACTTTCTGAGACGGAAAACAGCTTAACGCTGGTCATGCAAGAAAAACAAGAAAAGGATCAATTGCTAAGAGATCAGCTTCAAAGAAATCAGGAACAAAAAACCCTTGTTGCCCAGATCCAGGCCGAATTAAGGTCTGTGCAGAAAGACCTGAAGGAAGTGCAAACCGTGCTTAATTCCCTTCTGGTAGCAAAAACAGAAGCACAGCTAAATATGCAGCATCTTAAAGATAAAATTCGCGAAACTTACCAGGTCTCGCTTGAAGAAGAGTATTCAGCCTGTGTGAATCTGCCGTTTTCTCCAGACGAAACCTTGACTGAAACCCAGGAGGTAAGGGAAAATATCGCCAAGATTGGAGAAGTGAACCTCACGGCCATTGAGGAATATAAGGAACTCGAAGAACGGCACAATTTTCTCTCCACGCAGTATGATGACCTGATCTCTTCCATTAAATCACTGGAACAAGCCATCCATAAGGTAAACCGTACTTCGAGAGAACGTATCCATGAAGCTATTAAAGCCATAAACGAAAACCTCTCCGTGGTGTTCTCCACGCTCTTTGGCGGCGGTACGGCAGATCTAAAATTGACTGACCCCAACGACCCTTTAGATTCAGGGATTGAACTCTATGTGCAACCCCCGGGAAAGAAATTAACCACCCTCCAGCTACTCTCCGGAGGAGAAAAGGCCCTGGCCACTATTGCCTTGCTTTTCGCTGTCTACCTGGTCAAACCGAGCCCCTTCTGTCTACTGGATGAGGTAGACGCCTCCCTGGATGAAGCCAACGCAGAACGATTCAATGCCCTGCTTAAAGAAATCGGGAAGAAAGCCCAGATTATCCTGGTCACCCATAGCCAGAGTATTATGGAGGCAGCCGATGCCCTTTATGGTGTGACTATGGAGGAAAAAGGCATATCGAAACTGCTCTCGGTGCGTCTAAACTAATATACGGCTAAAGGCATATTCATAATGTTTAAGTGGTTTGCAAAAAAGAGAGAAAAAGCGGAAGAAGAGCAACGTTTTTTCCAGCGTCTGAAAGAGCGTATAGTTAAGACGCGAGAGTCATTTGTCAATCGGGTAGACCAGCTTTTTCTCGGCAAAAAGGAGATTGATGCTGATCTCCTGAACACCCTCGAAGAAATATTGATTACTGCTGACCTTGGAATATCAACCGCTACGCAGCTAATAGAGCGTATCCAGGAAAAAGTAAGGCGCAAGGAACTCTCTGACGTCACTGCCCTTAAGAATTATCTCAAGGAAGAAGTCCTTTCCCTGCTACGTTCTCCGCAAAAGGAAGAAGAGGCTATCACCCCAAAACCGTTTGTCGTCCTGGTCGTGGGGGTAAATGGTACAGGGAAGACCACTACTATTGGCAAACTGGCCCATAGGGCTAACAGTATGGGACAAAAGGTCATGCTCGTAGCTGCAGATACCTTCCGTGCAGCCGCCATTGAACAACTGGAGATATGGAGCAGACGCGCAGGTGCAGACCTGATTAAGCAAAAAAGTGGTTCCGATCCCTCTGCTGTGGTCTTTGATGCCCTGGAAGCTGCGCAGTCCCGGCAGACAGACGTAATGCTTATAGACACCGCAGGCCGTCTCCACACCAAGGTAAATCTCATGGAGGAACTGAAAAAGGTAAAAAGGGTTATGCAGAAAAAAATGCCTGGAGCACCTCATGAAGTGCTTCTGGTGCTAGATGCCACTACCGGTCAAAATGCCATATCTCAGGCCAAGCTGTTCAACGAAGCCTTGGGTGTCACGAGTATAGCACTGACAAAGCTGGATGGTACGGCCAAGGGAGGCGTTATCATCGGGATAAGCAATGAACTTCAAATCCCGATTCGTTTTATCGGTATCGGCGAAAAAATGGAAGACTTGCGTGAATTTGATCCTGAAATTTTTGTGAGCGCCTTATTTGGCTCCGCGCATCAGTTTTCTTAAGACGTTACAATAGGTGTCAAATATCTCCTTATTGAAAAGTACAAATCGGACCGTCTCGATCTCAAAATGATCTCTGAGGTAATTAGTAACTGTAGTCAGGGCAATCTCTGCGGATTCTTCTAACGGATAACCGTAGGCTCCGGTACTGATTGCAGGGAAGGCTAAACTTCTAAGGCCATAGCGTGAGGCCAATCGCAGGCTCTCCCGATAGGTACTGGCCAGAAGATGCCGCTCATGCTCGGCACCTCCCCTATAAATAGGCCCTACAGTATGAATCACAAACCTGGCCTTGAGATTGCCGCCCGTGGTGATCACAGCCTGGCCGGTCGGACAGCCGCCGATACGCCTGCATTCCTCCATAATCTTCGGACCGCCCGCCCTATGTATAGCCCCATCTACCCCGCCTCCGCCAACCAGCTGCTCGTTGGCGGCATTTACCAGCGCATCCGTCTCTTCCTCGGTGATGTCTCCTTCGACCAAGATTATAGTTGATCTGCTAATAGTTACCCTCATGCAACTACTCCCTTTCCCTCATATTCAAGTTAGGCTCATTGCGCTTTTTGACTAATAGAAAAAGTCTGCCGACGTGCTTGAGATTTCCGGCAGCCACCTCCGCGTAATGACCTGGCCCCCAGAAAATATCCACACGCCCCGGTCCCTTTATTGCACCCCCGGTATCCTGGTTCAGGACAAAACGCGTAAATGGCACCCATCTCTCTATATCGCCATTACCATCCAGTACAGGCTTTTGCGTTACTATCAGCGCCATAGCCCCCCTGGGAAACACATCCTTGTCCGTAGCAATGGAACGCCCTGGAGTCAGCACCTCCCCTAAAGAACCACGGGGACCATCCGGAGATAGCTCAAAGAATACGTAGCTTTGATTATAACACAAAATCTTCTCTTGTTCTTCGGGATATTTTTTCAGGTAATTTCTCAGACTAAAAAGGGTTACCTCCGAAGGGTCCATTTTGCCTTGGTCGATGAAGAACCTCCCAATGCTGCGATAGGGATGCCCATTAGCCGCCCTGTACTGCGCAAAAACCTTCTCGCCATTTTCAAACTCGATGCATCCAGAACCTTGAATCTGAAGGAAAAAGATGTCAACAGGATCAGCCAGGTAGATTAGCTCAAGCCCCTTTCCTTGCAACACACCCTGATAATCTATTTCCCGGCGGGTATAATAGGGCACCAGCCTCCCTTTGTCCGGTCTTCCCACCAGTATCTTTTGTGGATAATCACGGCCAAAGTCCCGGAGATTTACACAAAACATGTCGGGAGGCCGACGGTAGAGCGGATAGATGTACTTGCCTGTGCGCAATCGGCTTCCTTTTAACACTGGCACATAATACCCGGTGAAAAGGACGTCACTCCCACCGGTCATGCCGGTAGATTGATAAAAGGCAAAGTTTTCTTTGACTAGAGCAGCAAGGTCTTCGGGTGTAAGGCTGATATCTATTATCTTGATAAGGGTCTTGATAGATTCGATAACCTCGTTCCGATCATAAACATCATCTCCAAAGCAGAACCTTTCCGTCGCCGGCAGCCGTTCCCAATAATGCAGGCTCTTCAAGGCAGCCTGCCGCAGAGAATCCATATCCATGTCGTCCTGAATGGGCGGTAAATCCTTCTCTGGAGTAATTAGCAGGGACGGGAGTGGAGCAGGAGGCGGTGGTGGAATTATCTCCTTCACGGTCGGCGCACAGCCACCAAGTGCAAGAATAACAACCAGTAACAGCCGGATAAGGCTATGGTCTCTTGAAATTTTCAACTATCCGCCCTTGTAACTCTCTTATTCCCGCCCGGCTGTTTCCCTGGCCACTCCTGTCTTATGGGCAGCAATGATAGTGGCTTCAGCCACTCTCCTCACCACCTCAGGATTGAAGACACTCGGGATGATATACTCCGGGCGCAGCTCACGATCCTCTACCACGCCGGCTATAGCTAACGCTGCGGCCAACTTCATCTCTTCATTTATATCTCTGGCCATACAATCCAAAGCCCCACGAAATATGCCCGGAAAACAAAGTACGTTGTTGATCTGGTTAGGATAATCGGATCGCCCCGTAGCCGTCACCGCCACATATGGGGCAATGTCTTCAGGCATAACTTCCGGGACCGGATTGGCCAGGGCAAAGACTATTGCTTTATCTGCCATCTTACTTATATCGGCAGGTCTCACGATCCCGGGAGCGGAGACACCTATGAATACGTCAGCCCCTTTCAAGACAGTAGCTATATCTCCTTTCTCTTGCCCAGGATTTGTCCGCTTTGCATATTCCTCCTTGATGGGCGACATATTTTCCTTGCGTCCCCGATAGACGGCCCCGGCCCGGTCACAACCGATGATATTTGTGACGCCCGCCGCCAGCAGGATGTTAGTAACGGCAACGCCCGCTGCGCCTACCCCGCTTACAACCACTTTGATATCTGATATTTTCTTGCCGGCAAGTTTCAAGGCGTTGGTCATGGCCGCTAGAACGACAACCGCCGTTCCGTGCTGGTCGTCGTGGAACACGGGGATATCCAGTTCCCTTTTGAGACGGGCTTCTATAGAAAAGCAGCGAGGTGCAGAAATATCCTCAAGGTTGATGCCGCCAAACCCGGGAGCTAGGGCTTTGACAGTACGCACAATTTCATCTTCGTCTTTGGTGTCCAAACAAATGGGAAAGGCATCTACTCCACCAAATTCTTTGAAGAGTATGGCCTTACCCTCCATAACCGGTAGCGATGCCTTGGGCCCTATGTCACCCAATCCAAGCACGGCTGTTCCATCGGTAACAACCGCTACCAAGTTACGTTTAGTCGTCAACTCAAAAACGTTGTTCATGTCTCTGGATATTTCCTGGCAGATTCGCGCAACACCGGGGGTATAGGCCATAGAGAGATCTTCCCTGGTCTTCAAGGGAACACGACTTTTTACCTCCAGTTTACCCCCCTTGTGCAGTTCATATACATCGTCAACCACTTCAATAACTCGCACCCCAGGTATTTTGCCCATCTCTTTAACCACTGCCTGGGCATGCTTTTCGTCACCGGCGTAGAAATTGACGCGCGCCTGGATATTGTCCCTGGTATCACTCAAGACGTGGAAATGTACGAGATGGCAGCCACTACCTCCAATGGTCGAAACAACTTTTTGGGGTACCGTGGAGTAATCTGGTATCTCTAACCGAACGGTAAAACTATAAGCGGGACTTGGATGCTTTCTCACGTAGGCATTTAGCAGGATGAAACTTATAAATAACCATAGTTCTTATTAAAGATAAACTTAACAAAAGGAACCGTGTATGTCAACTTGCTTTTCCTTATAGGTCAAAGTTAATCCCGATTCCCAAAAACCCTTCGCCGTGTAATAAGCAAGTAAACTGTCCGGAGTTGTAGCACATAATCTGTCCGGTATAAA
>CAYSYZ010000081.1:0-10061 GCA_964435205.1 uncultured Desulfovibrionales bacterium | reverse complement strand
AAAAAGAGGTCTCTCAGCTTACCAAGAAGGAACGAGAGATCTTGTCTGTCCTTGGAGACGTTGAAAACCGCATAGATCGCCAAAATGCCCGACTCGAAGATCTGACCCGCACACTTAAGCAAAAAAAAATAGACCTTGCCCAGACCGAAGACAGCCTTAAAAAAGCGCAAAGCGAAGTTCAAGCTCTTAAAGAAAAGGCTAGGAACCGGGTAGTTTCTTACTACAAATTCGGCCCTGTTGGTCTCATGAATGTGATATTAGGCTCATATTCCATGCCAGACCTGTTTATACGCCAAGAGGCCCTTCATTATATGTTACGCAGAGATGCAGCAATCATGGCTGCATTTCAGTCAAAGATCGATAATCTATCCCATGCCAAGCAACAGGTGCTAGAAAGTACTCAGGCCCTACAACAGCTCAAAGAAGAAATACAGATTGAGACACGTCATCTTGAAAAATTACGCCAAGAGAGGGCGGACCTGTTAGCCGCTGTGTGTCAGGAGAAAAAAGAATGCCTCCGTGATATTAGAGAGTTGCAACAAGCAGCCGAAAGCCTTAATGCAACCATCCGAGACCTGCAGCGTAAACTGGAGGAAACAGGCCGCCAACAGCCTTTAGCGCGGGGTTTTGCTGCCCAAAAGGGCAAGCTTCAGCCACCAGTAAAAGGCAAACTAGTGGGTTTATTTGGTCGGGTGAGACGCACCAAGTCCGGAGCCACCATCATCCGTAACGGCATCGATATTCAATCTCCTACGGGCACAGAAATACGCTCCATTTATACCGGACGTGTCATTTATATTGGCAACTTAAGAGGATATGGTAATATAATGATCCTCGATCATGGCGACAAATACTATAGTCTCTACGCGCATGCCTCCAAGTTCTTCAAGGAAGTCGGGAGCATGGTAAGCAAAGGAGAGCCTATTGGGCTGGTAGGTGGCGTCGGATCTCTGCTCGGAGAATGTTTATACTTTGAGATAAGGCATGGTGGAAAATCAGAAAATCCGCTGTCCTGGATAGACGTGGCCAAGCTTAAGTTTGACAGTTAACGCTGCCTAACACGCACGTAGCAAACCAAGAAAGGAGACCGTATGTCTACCAACCCATCAAGAAGGCGAATCTGGATAGGGATAAGTCTGGTCCTACTTTTCGTGCTTCTTACCTGTTTCTACAATAACCTGATGGCTTCGGCAGCCACCAAGGAAACTTATGAAAAGCTTAAATTATTTGCTAACGTGCTCGATATTGTCGAAACAAATTACGTAGAAGATGTAAAAACAGGGGATTTAATCTATGGAGCTATAAAGGGGATGCTGGAAAGCCTTGACCCCCACTCCTCTTTCCTGACGCCTGATGATTTTAAGGAATTGCAGGTAGAGACTAAAGGGCGTTTTAGTGGCATTGGCATCGAGATAACACTGAAAGATGGTGTACTCACGGTTGTATCCCCTATCGAGGGAACGCCAGGTTACAAGGCAGGCTTAAAGGCTGGAGATCGCATTTTGAAGATAGATGGAAAAATTACAAAGAATATGTCCCTCACAGACGCAGTCAAGAAACTTCGTGGTCCCAAAGGTACAAAAGTAACCATATCGATTCTCAGGGAAGGATGGTCAGAGGTCAGAGATTTTACGATCGTTCGAGATGTCATACCTATTCACAGTGTCAAACACAAGACCCTAGAACAGGGTTATGGCTATGTACGAATTATCAACTTCCAGGATAAAACAAGTCAGGATTTGTCTTCTGCCCTGCACGACCTTGAAAAACAAAACAAACCGCTTAAAGGCATAATTCTGGATTTAAGGAACAACCCGGGAGGACTTCTTGAACAGGCGGTGAAGGTCGCTGACGAATTTATAGACGAAGGGCTTATTGTCTATACTGGCGGCCGGATAAAAAGCCAGAACATACGCTTTACAGCCCACAAAGGACCAGAACGTCATCCCTATCCTCTAATCGTCCTCGTAAATGAAGGCAGTGCAAGCGCTTCTGAAATTGTGGCCGGAGCACTCCAGGATCATAAGAGGGCTCTTATATTGGGGGCACAGACATTTGGCAAGGGCTCGGTTCAGACGGTAATACCATTGGAGGATGATTCTGGTCTACGCCTTACTACAGCTCGTTACTACACTCCGAGCGGTCGTTCCATTCAAGCCAAGGGTATCACCCCGGACATACTTGTAGCCAGCGAATTTAACTCAAACAAAAAGGGAATAAAAAAGATAAGGGTATTACGGGAGCAGGACCTAGAACACCATATAAGGAACGGTCAGGAAGAGGAGAAGGACATAGAAACACCGCCAGATACACGAGAGAAGGAAAGCCCTCAGACGGATAAAGATAAAAAAGGCGACGAGGAAACCGGGAAGACGTCAGCAGAGGATGTGCAACTTACCCGGGCGCTAGAAATCCTTAAGAGCTGGGATGTATTTTCCACCTTAAAGATAGATTATAATTAAGAGGAAGTACTGGTCTCAGCCTTGCCCCCACGTTCCGGCAATAGAAAAAGGAAAAGGTCCCCTTCATCCAGGGCGCGCAAACGACAGAAGTCAGCAACTTTCTCCCGCTTACTGGGTATCTTTGTTATAGTACTAGCCATTCTGGGAATCGGATACTTAATCAAATATAAAGCCATCTTTGACGGCAAGTTTTCGGAAAAGAAAACTATTATCTTTGAAGAGCCCTCTCCACCTCAAAAAATACAGGAGAAAAAGCAAGCCAACTCGGTTCCGGCACGACACCTTCCCCGGATAGCCATTGTTATAGATGACATGGGTTATGAACCCGGGCTAGACGCGGCATTCATAAAGCTTGACGCACCTTTTTCTTTTTCACTTCTACCCTTTGCCCCCCACACTAAAGAAACGGCGATCCTCGCCTATAACTACGGCAAAGAAGTCTTACTCCACCTACCCATGGAACCTGCCTCCGGCCCGGAATCGAAAGTCGGCCCAGGCGCACTTTTCCTGAGCATGGATGACAACACTATATCAACCCAACTACAGGCTGATATGGCAGCAGTTCCGTACATTAAAGGTGTGAACAACCATATGGGTTCGAAGTTTACAGCCGATGCCGACAAGATGAAGATCGTTCTCCATGAGCTCCGTAAAAGGGGGCTCTTCTACCTAGACAGCCGGACGACGCCCCTTACCAAAGGTCTATTGACGGCTCGTTTAACAGGTGTGAAAAGTGCTGAACGGGATGTATTCCTTGACAATATGCAAGAGGCGAATGCTGTTCGTGGACAGATTGCCCGTCTTATCTCCGTAGCCCGGGCGCATGGATCCGCCATAGGCATTGGCCACCCGCACCCCGTAACCTATCAGGTTTTAAAAGAGGATTTATCTGCTTTGAAGGAACAGGTAAAAATTGTCTCTATCTCCGAGTTAGTAGAGTAGGAAAAGATAAAGATGAAAATAAGCGCAACCGCACCTATGCGGGTTGATCTGGCCGGCGGCACTCTGGACATATATCCACTCTATGTCTTTGAAGGTGGCGCCTACACCATAAACGCAGCGATTGGGATCAGGAGCCACGTGGTCCTGGAAACACGCAGCGACCCGAAGATAGTCATTTACTCCGGAGATTTGAACGTAAAACTATCCGCGCCAGACGTGGATAAACTGAAGCCTGAAGGTCCGCTGGATCTCGTAGCACGCGCCATAAAGTACTACCGGCCAAACGTGGGGCTAAACGTTACAACCGAAAATAAAATACCCAAAGGATCAGGTCTCGGTGCATCCTCCAGTCTCCTTATAGCTCTAAGCCATGCCCTCGGCCGCCTCGCCGGCCAAAAGGCAAACAAAGAAAAAATAATCGACATCGGAGCAAATATCGAAGCCCAATCTATCAAAGTGCCCACCGGAAAACAAGATTACTATCCGGCATCTTATGGTGGGATAAATGCCATCTGGTTTGGCATTGACGGCGCGAAACACTCTCTTCTACACGTCCCGAACGGATTTATCCATGAATTAGAGGAACGCGTGGTTCTTTCTTTTGTAGGCGAGCCGCGGTTTTCGGGTTTAACCAACTGGAATATGATGAAAGCCTATATCGACAATCAAAAGCAAACTGTAGCCAATATACGCCGCATAAAACAGACGGCCATTAGTATGAAAAACTCCCTGGAGCAAGGAGACTGCAACACCTTTGCGCGCCTTCTGCGCCTAGAATGGCAGAACCGCATGAATTTGGCCCCTGGCGTAACCAATTCACACATAAACGCCGTCATGGCGGCTATCGAAAAGGAGGGGGCTGTAGCCAGCAAACTCTGTGGCGCTGGCGGAGGCGGATGCATGATTACTCTTACTCGAAAAGGGGAAAAATCAAAGGTTGAGAATCATCTGCGAAAGGCAGGTGTACTTGTTCTGCCATTCAAGATTGAAAGGCGCGGGGTAGCCATTACCGTGGAAAAATAGTGTTGGCCTACTGAAACTATCAAATATGCAAAAACCTCCACCCCTTACCGGGTCAAATTAAAGCCAATATTTTTTTCACTGCTTCCAGAGGATCGCGGCCTAAGACACGAATTATAGGCTCTTTGCCTATATCCCCGCGGTCATAAATTACATCCGGTATCTTGCTCGCATTCTGGACCGCCATATCCACCCCCCACCTCAGGGAAGCCCCCTCTATGCGTTTAATACTTACCGGTTCCTCTCGCCGATCAAAAGAGGCCACATGCCACTTCAACTGGCGGCATTTCTTGATGATGTCTGCCCCGAAGCGAATGTTCATGGCAGAACGATAAGTATTGTCATAACGCATCGCGGACAGAATTATTCGGGCAATGTGGCGTGAAGCACCAAATGCCGGGCTGGCCAGGGTATGAACAGAATCCCCGAACCCAATAATCCGTCCCGGAAAGGCGGCTATTTCTTCTTCATTTTCAGCAAAGGGCAACGCATAGCCCAGGTTAGACTGGACCTCGGGTATCAGGTGCCGTATGCATTGGCTCTTCAGCACTGCCAGTGCCTCCTCAAGCGCCATTATAACCGCATATCGCGCCATTTCCCGCTCCGCATAGCCATAAGGATTGGCAGGCACAACCCCCTTACCGGTCGGAAAGGATGACTTTATGGCCAGGGTGACAAAAGACTTGGCCTTGGCTATGGCATCGATCAACCCATGCCCTTGGGCCAGGGAGGTGGCCAGAGCGGCTGAAAACGTACAGCCTGTACCATGCGTATCTCCGCTCTTAACCCTTCCGGTACGAAAGTGATATATATCCTCACCATCAAAAAGAACATCGACCGGTTCACCATCCAGATGCCCGCCCTTTACGACGACATTTACTGGACCCAGTTTAGATATGGCCATGGCAGCCCTCTCCATACCTGGCACAGTATTGACCTTTAAGCCGCTAAGTGCTGCCGCCTCCGCAAGGTTCGGCGTCACTACATACGCTAAAGGAAGAAGCTCGGCCTTAAGCGCCGGAAGTGCGGCCGATTCGGTCAGGGCAGCACCACCCTTGGCAAACAGAACCGGATCTACGACCACCTTTCGCGTCCGGCAGGACTTAATCTTTCTGGCAACCGTAGAGATGATGTCAGCATTGACTAACATCCCAATTTTTATGGCGTCTGCCCCGATATCCGAGAGCACAGATTTCATCTGGGCAGCTACAAAGGAGGGGGGAACAGGATGAACTGCCTGTAGACCTCTTGTGTTCTGAGCAGTCAGGGCAGTAATAACACTTAAGCCATATCCACCGAGGACCGTAATAGTCTTAAGGTCGGCCTGGATCCCGGCACCACCACCGGAATCAGACCCAGCTACCGTAAGGATCCTTTTCACTTTTTTCTCTTGAATGTGCGCTTATAGACTTTTATGGCGCAGTACTCACCGCACATGGTGCAGGTGGGGCCGTGATAGGTCCCCCCTTCGTCTCGGTAGGCCCTGGCCTTTTCCGGGTCCAGAGAAAGGCTGATCTGGCCCTGCCAGTCAAGATTACTGCGACTTCTGGCCATGCGTCGGTCAGCTTCCATCGCCCCAGGAATGTTTTTAACAATGTCGCCAGCATGTGCCGCAATACGGGAGGCCACCACTCCCTCTTTAACGTCATCCAGAGAGGGAAGCTTAAGATGCTCAGCCGGTGTGACGTAACACAGAAAATCAGCCCCCGCAGCGGCTGCAATGGCCCCACCGATGGCACCGGTAATATGATCATAACCCGGAGCGATATCGGTGACCAAAGGTCCTAAAACGTAAAACGGTGCCCCCAAGCAAAGCCTCTTTTGCAGAAGAACGTTGGCAGCAATCTGATCCATCGGCATGTGTCCGGGCCCTTCAATGATAACCTGCACCCCAGAATCCCATGCCCGCCGGGTTAATTCCCCCAGGACCAATAATTCCTGTATTTGGCCAAGATCGGTAGCATCAGCCAGACACCCCGGCCGCAGTCCATCACCCAGGCTCAACGTTACATCATAAGCCTTGGCAATGGCCAGAAGTTCACCAAAATGTTCGTAAAGGGGGTTCTCCTTTTGATTATATTCCATCCATTCCAGCGTAAAAGCCCCGCCTCTACTCACTACGCCCAAAATCCGCTCAGTCTTTTTGAGCCGCTCTGCCGATTCTCGCGTTATGCCGCAGTGAACAGTCATAAAATCTACGCCGCTTTCAGCCTGCATTTCGATCGTCTGCAATATGTCCTTGACCCGCATGCTTACGATGGACTTCTTCCTCTTCTCAACCGTCTCCACGGCCGTCTGATAAATGGGCACCGTTCCTAAAGGGACCGGGCATTGCTCAAGTATGACTCGCCGGATTTCATCTATTGGGCCGCCGGTACTCAGATCCATGATTGCATCAGCACCCATGGAAACGGCTATCTTTAGTTTCTCCAACTCATGCCCGATATCCGCATGATCTTTTGAGGTACCGATATTGGCATTTATCTTGGTCTTAAGGCCTTTACCAATACCCACAAACCTCTTCAGCTTACGTCTCTTGTTGGCCGGCATAACTATGCAGCCAGAAGCAATGCCCTCGCAGAGCTCTTTCGGGGCAATTCCCTCCTCCTGAGCGCATTTTTTCATGCCTGCAGTAATCTTCCCTTGGGTTGCCAGTTCTTTCACGGTCATAGACATAGTATTAAAAACTTCCTGCTCATTGTGATGAAGTTAAGTAGACCGCATGATAACCGTCTCGTCCTTTGCTTGTCAATCATAAATAAGGCTTAACCAGCGCCGTATGCTTGCCGAACACCACGAATGCAACGTCTATTTTATTTACTTCTCCCAGCCAATCGGGGCTTCCGCCAAATTCAGCGTTCTTGACCCATAAACCACTTAAGGCACCGGCAGAGTTTTCTGGTCGCCGCCTCTATCGTCCTTCGGCCTTCTTCATCTTTATCAATAGGCGCAAAAACAATCCCACCGAAATGGTTATCATCCCCAACCACGATCAGACCCTGAATATGCATCCAGGCATGGATGGCCTGGATCGTAAGTTCCTGCCCGCCATTTCTGCTACCACCTATGGCTACCGCCGTCCCCAATTTACCGCGCAGCCCGAAGCCTTTGCGACGCAGAAAGATGGTCCGGTCAAGGAGACACTTGAGCTGGCCACAGATAGAGCCCATGTAAACCGGACTGCTGATAATCAGCCCGTCAGCCTCCTTTAGAAGTGGAATCAAGTCGTTAAAGTCATCCCCTTGCAAACATTTCTCTTCTTTTTTGCAGGTGGGGCATGCCAGACATGGTCCGATCTTTAACTCCGAAAGAAGGATTCTATTTACGCTTGCCCCTTCTTCCCGGGCAATACTAAGGGCCAGGTCTATCGCCTTTTCGTTATTGCCCTTTTTGTTAGGACTGCCACTTATACCCAGGACCTTCATGTCACGCTCCTTTTCAGACATAATCTATAAATTTGTACTACCACCGCGCTAATAAATCAATCTGCTTTCTTAGCATTAAAGCACATTGATATAACCAAACGGTTGCAATTAATCTTTAATTTCTATAGCATCTTAGCAAGGGACACCTAGTTTGATCTCAGCAACTAAACACATTATTAAAGAGATGAGAGCCGGTCAGTCTAACTTTAAGACATCACTCCTAAATAAGGAAGATTTCACTTTTACATTTGAACTGGTACCAGGAAGGGGTTCAAGAGGAAAAGTTCAGGATGCACTCTTGGCCTTTGCGGAAAAAGCAGCAGCCGGTAAAAAAATCCAGGCTCTTAGCATAACCGAAAACGCAGGAGGACATCCCGCCTTATCTCCCGAGGTCCTGGGACGGGAGATTAGGCACTTCGGTATGGAGACCATAGTCCATTTCTCCTGTAAAGATAAAAATCGGAATCAGATAGAAAGCCTGCTCTTCGCCTGGGATAGAGAGAGAATGCATAATCTCTTAATCCTGACCGGTGATTATCCGCGTTACGGTTATGAGGGCCCGGCCAAACCCGTATTCGACTTGGATAGCGTTACCCTCCTTAACATGGTCAATCAAATGAAGACCGGCTATTATATTCACAGTGATGCCCCCGGGGGTGGAAGATTCCTGCCCAGCATGCCATTTTTTACAGGGTGCGTGGTATCTCCCTTCAAACGCCTGGATTCGGAGTTGATGAACCAGTACTTCAAGCTCCATCGTAAGGCCGCCGCCGGGGCTGATTTTGTCATCACCCAGGTTGGGTTTGATGTTCGCCAGTTCGACGCCCTCCTACGCTACATGT
The DNA here is from genome assembly GCA_964435205.1 of uncultured Desulfovibrionales bacterium. Lineage (GTDB taxonomy): Bacteria > Desulfobacterota > QYQD01 > QYQD01 > QYQD01 > CAYSYZ01. The sequence goes on along the minus strand of CAYSYZ010000081.1, from coordinate 1,370 downwards.
CTTTGAAGAGAATTGAACTGCCGGTACTGGGAAACGTCTATGTTCCAAGTATCACTGTAGCCAGGCTTATGCATGAGGGGAAAGTGCCCGGTTGTGTGGTGACTGATAAACTCATGGCCCTTTACGAACGGGAATCCCAGGAACCGGATGGCGGAAAAGAAAAAAGGCTACTAAGGGCGGCAAAACTCCTGGCTGTATTAAGGGGCATAGGATACGCTGGGGCACACATTGGAGGCTCAAAGCTTACCTATAAAGACGTAGAATTCGTCATTACAAAAGGGGAAGAATTTTACAGAAGCTGGCTAGATTATGTCCCGGAACTCAGTTTTCCTCAAAGAAATGGTTTTTACTATTTCGAAAAAAATGAAGAAACCGGTTTAAATAAAGATATCCCGACAAGGCTACCGCAGATCTACCCTCGCAGAAAACCTATTTATGCCTTTTCTCGCGCCATTCATCGTCTGTTTTTTGCTGAAAGGGGAAGGCTGTTTCGTCCGGCCACAAAGTTTTGTAAACTTATCGCTGCTGCCGAATGGGAACGCCCCTTTGCCCTGGCCGAATATTGGGCCAAGCAGATCCTCTACAACTGTAAAAAATGTGGTGACTGTACCTTACCTGAAATTGCCTTTTTGTGTTGTGAATCCCACTGTGCCAAATACATGCGCAACGGCCCATGCGGGGGCAGCATCGATGGCTGGTGTGAAGTCTACCCAGGCGTAAAAAGATGTATCTACGTCCGGGTGTACGAACGCCTGCGCACCCATACTGAAGAAGAAAGTCTCAAAGAAAAGATCATCCCCCCCCGCGACTGGTCACTGAACAACACATCCTCTTGGCTCAACTTCTTCGCAGGTCGCGACTATGCCGGAAAAATAAAAAATAATCACAAATGATTCTTAGCTGGAAGAGACGCTCACTAGACCATAATGATGTTCTGGCCGGTGGCCTTGTCTATCTTATCACCAACCGAGGTGCCACAATAAACACATAGGTACTCGTATTTGTCTCCCTCGGGCAAAACAAGCAGGAGGCGCTTCTTAACTGGAACGGCCTCCTTGCACCGGGGGCAATAAAGGGCTGTAGCCTCAAGCTGGTCAAAACTACTCCCACGCATGGAAGGACGAGAGGAGAAACTCACCGATTTAATCCCCTGAGGTTTTATTGTATTCTAATAACAGAATTATAGATTTTTCCAGATCCTGTCAAGCTTATCCTCTACATAGATTCCTTAAGGGTGCGCTTTGATGAAGAAGAGGATAGTTCGGAGATAGGCAATAAATTCAGCGCAGGAGCAAATAAGACCTGCGCAGGCCACCGGAGGATTCAACACGGCGGGATTGAAGCTCCCCGTCCGCCGCAGCAACTGTGTT
>CAYSYZ010000080.1:0-10070 GCA_964435205.1 uncultured Desulfovibrionales bacterium | reverse complement strand
GGGAATGGAGGAAGAGGCTGATGTATGACGGAGGCAAAATCATAACCGGACTGGTCGTTTTCGTTGGCCTGGTAACATTTCCGCTCTGGAGCAACGTGGGGAAGGCCGCCCGTAAACCAGACCCGAAGATCGATACTGTGGTGATCCAGCAGTTGGCAGAGAAGAAGTGTATAGAGCCGAAGGCCTTCATGCAGGCCGAGCATATGAAGATACTCAACGACTGGAGAGATGCAGTTGTCCGCGATGGGAACGGGATATATGTAAGCAGCAGCGGTAAGAGCTTTAATATGAGCCTTCAGAAAGAATGCATGAACTGCCACTCGAATAAGAAGAAGTTTTGTGATGAGTGCCATAACTACGCGGATGTAAAACCTTACTGCTGGACTTGCCATATCGAACCGAAAGAGAAGGAGAAAGTGGCATGGGCATCAATAGAAGAGAATTCCTAAAGATAGCTGGAATCTCCGTTGTAGCCGGGCTTGGAGGCGCGTCCGCTATTGACTTACTTCGAAGAGCACCGGTGGAGGCTTCGCAGATTTCGCCGAATCCAAAGGCATTAACGGCGAAGAGATGGGCCATGGTCGTTGATACGCGGAAGCTGACAGAGGCTGATTGCAAAAGAATGATTGAGGCCTGCCATCGCATCCACAATGTCCCGGACATCGGAACCAATCAAGATGTCAAGTGGATCTGGACAGATGAATATAAGCACGCTTTTCCGGATGATATGAACAAATTTGTTTCAGATGAGGTTAAGCATAAGCCGTTTTTGATGCTCTGCAACCACTGCGATGAGCCGGCCTGTGTGCGGGTGTGCCCCACTAAGGCTACATTTAAGAGGGCAGACGGCATTGTGATGATGGATATGCACCGATGCATAGGGTGCCGTTTCTGCATGGCCGCCTGTCCCTTTGGCGCCAGGAGCTTCAACTTCGGAGATCCCCGACCCTATGTCAAAGAGGAAAATCCCAAATATCCGACACGCATGCGGGGGGTTGTAGAAAAGTGTACTTTCTGCACGGAGAGATTGGAGGAAGGGCTGATGCCGGCCTGTGTGGAAGTCTCCAATGGGGCACTAATCTTTGGCGATCTGGATGACCCGAACTCAGCGGTCAGGCAGGTGCTTCGTTCCAATTACAGCATCCGGCGTAAACCAAACTTGGGCACGCAGCCTTGCGTTTATTACATAGTATGAGGTAAGGGCTATGCTTGAAAAGGCACTATACGGAAGTAAAGGCTATTATGTATGGATCTTATTGCTGCTTGGTATCATTGGGTTGGGCTCTATTGCCTACTACACACAGCTCACACAGGGGCTGAAGATAACCGGTATGAGCCGGGATGTCTCGTGGGGCTTTTATATCGCCCAGTTTACCTATCTGGTCGGTGTGGCCGCCTCGGCAGTGATGTTGGTTTTGCCTTATTACTTCCATCACTACAAGGCGTTTAGCAAGATGATCATTTTAGGGGAGTTTATGGCCATCGCCGCGGTGAGCATGTGTATGCTTTTCATCGTCGTGGATCTTGGCCAGCCGCAGCGTCTTCTTAATGTCATCCTGCACCCCACACCCAATTCAATCCTTTTCTGGGATATGGTCGTTTTGAATGGGTATCTCTTTCTGAATATCGTTATTGGCTGGACTACACTCCAGGCAGAGCGCAAAGGTGTAACGCCGGCCTCGTGGGTAAAGCCCCTCGTGTATCTTTCTGTAATCTGGGCCTTCAGCATCCACACCGTGACGGCCTTCCTCTACGCTGGTATCCCAGGCAGACATTACTGGCTTACTGCTATTATGGCTGCCCGGTTTCTGGCCTCGGCGTTTTGTTCCGGGCCTGCGATACTCCTCTTGCTGGCCCTGCTGCTGCGAAGGTTGACAAAGTACGATCCCGGGAAAGAGGCGATCCAATCATTGGCGAAGATCATCACCTATGCCATGTGTGTGAACGTGTTCTTTTTTGGACTTGAACTATTTACTTCCTTCTACAGCAATATCCCGGGGCATATGCACCCCTTCACATACCTGTTCTTCGGGCTGGAAGGCCATGGGGCGCTGGTACCCTTTATGTGGGCGGCGGTTGTAATGGCCATCGGCAGCCTTATCTTGTTGATCCCGCCGGCCTTGCGTAACAATGAAAATGTAATGATTGTTGGTCTTCTCATGCTCTTTGGGGCTACTTGGATTGACAAAGGGCTGGCGCTGCTTGTTGCCGGGTTTGTTCCCAATATGTTTGAGAAGATAACAGAGTATGCGCCGACCATTCCGGAACTGGCGATTTCCATGATGGTGTACGCCACCGGAGCCCTGATATTAACTATCCTTTGGAAGGTAGCTATCTCGGTTAAGAAGGAGGTTGCCTAGGGCACTGTCCGTGAATTCACTATAAAAGTTTGCCTCGAAGGAAAGGGCTCATTCCATGTTGGAATGAGCCCTTTTTTGCTGAACGGATCTTTTACGCGAGCGTATACCCTGTTTCTAGTTTCGGGAGTCCAGCGATTTTGGCTGCGGTGATCGGGTCCGGGAACTCCTCGTATTGGCACTCCTTGGGCTGGTGTACGTTTTTACATACTGAGCGGACTACAGGGACGGAATTATACTTTTTGTAGTATTCTCTGATAAATCTCAGTATGTCCATCTTTTCTTCGGTTAGGGGGCACTGTTTGCTGACTCCTTCTCTATCTGCTAATGCACAGGCAACCTTTTCATTCCAGTCGTCGAAATTGACCAGATAGCCCTCAGCGTCCACATCAATTGTCCTACCTTGGTACTTGATTGTAGGCATAAAGCACCTCCCTAGTACTTAAAATTAAGGGCTGAGCATTATTCATTGCGTAAAAGCCGCAGTGTCTTGATCGTTTGTTTACTGCCCTTAAAAATATTACAGCACTAAGCTGTAACAACGTCAACAGTTTTGAATTAGTCCTGTGATTTGTTATTGGCCAGAAAAGCTTTTATTTCTGCTGCCAGGGAGGCTTTTATTCCCTTGACCGAGGCGATTTGCTCGACCGAGGCTTCTTTGAGCTTTGTTGTGCTGCCAAAATGGGCAAGTAGCCGTTTTTTGAGTACATTTCCCACTCCAGGTATCTCATCGAGAAGCGACCAGGTCAATCCTTTTTTGCGCAGTTTGCGATGGTATTGCACTGCAAAACGGTGAGCCTCATCACGAACGCGTTGCAGGTAAAGAAGGAGGGGGGAGTTTCTTTCCCATAGAATGGGGTTTTTTTGTTCAGGTAGATAGACCTTGTCCACCTGGTCTTTCTCTCCCTTGGCCAAGGCAACGAGGTCCACTTGTGCGCTGCAGTTGAAGTCTTCTAACACCTGTCTGGCCACATTAAGCTGACCCTTTCCACCGTCGATAACCAGCAGATGTGGCCATGTGTCCTCTTTCTTGGCCCGGCTAACACGCCGTACCAACAGTTCGCGCATCATCCCGTAATCATCAGGTTGTTCCGGCAACCTCATCTTGTACAGCCGATAGAGGTCACGCCTGGCTGAGCAATCAACAAAAGATACTAAGGAGCCTACAGCCATTTGCCCGCCGATGTTGGATATGTCAAATCCTTCGATGTGCGCAGGATAGTGTTTAAGCCTCAATTTTTCCTGCAAAAGTGCGAGGAGTTTTTGGGTGTCTTTTTCCCCTTTTTGTTTCTGGCGGAAACAGCTTTCGGCGTTTTTCATGGCCAGCATTAAGAGCCGATATTTATCTCCTTTGTGAGGTGATAGTATGGATGTCTTTTTTGCACCCTTTTCTGTGAGCCAGGAATTGATGATAGCTTGGTCTTCAACGGCCAAAGGTATAAGAATTTCCTGGGGTATGTATTTTTCTTCAGTGTAAAACTGTTTTATAAATTCGGCCAGTATCTCTTCATTTGCCGCCTGGACGCCTCGGAAAGAAAAACTTTTATGGCCAATTACGGCTCCATTGCGGACAAAGAGGATGGATATCTGTACATTATTACCTTCGCGGTATAGGCCGATGGCGTCCTGGTCCACAAAACGGGTCGAGGTCGCGGATTGCTTCTCTAAAGTCCGTTTTATGGCCAGTAGGCGATCGCGATAGAGAGCGGCCTTTTCGTATTCCATGCGGCCCGCAAGCGCTTGCATCTCTTTTTCAAACATCCTCAGGAGGTCTTGCAGCCGTCCATGGAAAAACAAAATGACCTGCCCGACCAGTTTTCGGTACTCCTCTTCTGTAGCCAGGCCAACACATGGGGCCAGGCAGCGTCTAATTTGGTAATTGAGGCAGGGACGGGTTCGAGATTCAAATACAGCGTCGATGCAACGGCGTAGTGGAAATATCTTGTGCAAGAAGCGTAGGGTATCGCGTACCGCGGAAGCGGAGGAAAAAGGGCCAAAATACAAGGCTCCATCCTTTGCCATGCGCCGGACAATTGAAAGCCGGGGAAATTTCTGGCGAGGGTCTAGACGTAAGGATAGATAGCTTTTGTCATCGCGTAAGATCACGTTATACCGGGGCCTATGCCTTTTTATAAGATTACATTCGAGAATGAGGGCTTCTTTCTCATTCTCCGTCAGGATAGTTTCAATGGAGGCAGCCCTGGAAAGCATCGCTTCTACTTTGGTTCCCTGACTCCGGTCTTTGTGAAAATAAGAAGCAAGCCTTTTCTTCAGATGTTTGGCCTTGCCCACATAAAGCACATGGGCTTTCATGTCCCTGATCAGGTAGACGCCTGTTCCGTGTGGGATAGTATCCAGTACATCCTTGGTTAACGCCATGTGAGCTCCTGTTCCTTAAGGCTACGTATGCGGTCGCGAATCTCGGCAGCCCGCTCGAAATCTAAGTCTTTGGCTGCGCGTAGCATTTCTTTTTCCAGTGACTTTATACGTTGGGCGATTTCTTCAACACTTCGGAAGGTCTCCATCTCTTCGGCGACCAAGGGCACTGCGTAGTAGTCGGCTTCGTATACTGAGGAAAGAACGTCCTTTATGGATTTTTTGATAGTAGTTGGAGTGATGTGGTGTTGGCAATTGTATTCTGATTGCAGCTTTCGCCTGCGGTCAGTTTCTTCTATTGTGCGTTTGATGGCAGAGGTCATATGATCGGCATAAAGGATAACTTCCCCGTGCACGTTACGAGCCGTTCGTCCACAGGTCTGGATGAGGGAACGTTCCGAGCGCAAAAAACCTTCTTTATCGGCGTCTAGGATGGCCACAAGTGAAACCTCCGGGAGGTCGAGACCCTCCCTGAGAAGGTTAATACCGATAAGGACATCAAAGACACCAAGACGCAGGTCACGTATTATTTTGGCTCTTTCTAGGGTCGCGATGTCAGAATGGAGATATTTTACCTTGAGCCCCAGCTCGGCGTAGTACTCTGCCAGATCCTCGGACATGCGTTTAGTAAGCGTAGTTACGAGAACCCGCTCTTTGCCTTTAAGGCGCTTTCTTATCTCCTCCAAGAGATCATCGACCTGCATACTGGCTGGCTTCACTGTGATCTTGGGCTCGGTGAGGCCTGTGGGTCGAATGATCTGTTCTACTATATGACCGCCGGACTTTTTTAGTTCGTATGGTCCGGGCGTAGCAGAGACATAAATCACATGCCCGATGTGTCGTTCAAACTCAGCGAAGTTTAGAGGGCGGTTGTCGAGCGCAGAGGGCAGGCGGAATCCATATTCCACCAGGGTTTCCTTGCGGGAGCGATCTCCACGATACATGGCCTGTAGCTGCGGGACAGTGATATGACTTTCGTCGATGAAAAGAAGAAAATCTTTGGGGAAATAATCGAGGAGAGTTGGTGGGGGTTCTCCCGGTCTTCGTCCCGTAAGATGCCGTGAATAGTTTTCTATGCCATGGCAGTAGCCAAGTTCTTGAAGCATTTCCAAATCAAAATTAGTTCGCTCTTCAATGCGCTGGGCCTCCAGGAGCCGATTTTGGTTCCGGAAAAACTCAATCCTTTCTTTTAGCTCTGCTTTTATGGTTTCCATGGCTTCGAGTAATCGAGGGCGCGTTGTCACATAGTGGCTACCCGGATATATCAGGGCCTCTTTCATGGTTTTTTGGACCACCCCACGTAGGGGGTCGATTTCCTTAATGGCTTCAATAGCATCGCCAAAATATTCAACGCGGATGGCTCGGTCCTGCTCGCTAGCCGGGAATATCTCTACAACATCGCCGCGTACGCGAAATGTCCCCCGAACAAAATCCATGTCATTTCGCTCATATAACATATCGACTAAGGCTCGAAGGAGATCTTCGCGTTCGAACTCCTGTCCTACGGACAGGGCTAAGTGCATACTCCGATATTCCTCTGGGGATCCCAGGCCATATATGCAGGATACGCTGGCTATGATGATTATGTCCCGTCTCTGCAGGAGGGCGCTGGTTGCTGAATGGCGCATGCGATCTATGGCATCGTTTATGGAAGCGTCTTTTTCGATATAGCTGTCCGTCTGTGGTATATAGGCCTCAGGCTGGTAATAGTCATAGTAGCTGATAAAATATTCTACGGCATTTTCCGGACAGAGATGTTTGAATTCGTTGAACAGTTGCGCCGCAAGGGTCTTATTGGGAGCTATGATAAGAGTCGGCCTTCCCATCCGGGCAATGACGTGGGCCATGGTAAAAGTCTTGCCGGAACCGGTGACGCCGAGGAACACCTGATCTTTGTTCCCCTCGAGCAAGGAATGAGAGAGCGCTTCAATAGCCTTGGGTTGATCACCAAGTGGTTTAAAATCTGAAACTAGTTTAAATAACGACACTTACTCCTTTATCTCCCAGGTTGTTCCCTGTGGACTGTCTTTGAGGATTATATTTGCGTCAGCCAGTTTTTTGCGGATGGCATCTGCTGCAGCCCAGTCCCTCTTTTTCCGGGCCTCTTCTCTCAGGCGGAGAAGATCCCTGATTTTCTCTTCTGTAAGGGCAACCTTCTTCAGTTTTTTTGCCCTACGCCTTTCCAGATAGGCCTTGGGTTCTGTGGTAAATAGCCTCAGGACCTGGCCTACTTCCCTGATTACCGAGATTCCGATCTTAATACTGGACAGACAGGCCTGACTGGGGGTTTTCTTGCAAATTTGCAAGAGAGAATTTATCCCCTTAATCGCATCAAAAACGTGGCCGAGGGCCTGGGCTGTATTAAAGTCGTCATCCATGGCCTCGTGGAAATGCTTCTTAAGGCTATTGATCTTGGCATAGGCAGGTTTTGCTTCGGAGGGTAGCAAAGCATCCTCTGCGTTTGGCCGGGGTGTAAAACTGGCTATGACTTCTGTAGCGTCTGCCAGTGTAGTATATATGCGATCAAGACTTACCTGTGTTTCTCTTATTACGTCCTCGGAATAATCTAGGGGACTACGGTAATGTTTGGAGAGTAAAAACAGGCGCAACGCCTCGGGATGATGGGATGATAGTATCTCTTTTATGGTTAAGAAGTTACCAAGGGATTTCGACATCTTTTCGCCGTTTATGGTGACAAATCCGTTATGAACAAAGTACCGCACAAACGGTTTTCCCGTGGCGGCTACGGATTGAGCCACCTCATTTTCGTGGTGTGGGAAAATAAGGTCTTGCCCTCCCCCATGGATATCAAAGGTCTCCCCTAGGTAGCGCATGCTCATGGCCGAGCATTCGATGTGCCACCCCGGTCGGCCCGGCCCCCAGGGACTTTCCCATATGGGTTCGCCTGGCTTACTTGCCTTCCAGAGGGCAAAATCCATAGAATTGCGTTTTCGGTGATCAATTTCTACCCTTGCCCCAGCCTGCATCTCTTGCAGACTGCGATGAGAGAGATTCCCATATTCGGGGAACTTTTCAACCGAGAAGAAGACATTGCCCTCAACTGCATATGCATAGCCCTTGCCTATCAAGGTTTCAATGAGATGAATGATCTCCCCTATATGGTCAGTGGCTTTTGGTTCTATATCTGGCCGGGCTACACCAAGGGCTTCCATATCCTGGTGGAATTCTTCAATATAGTGTTCAGAGAGTTGTTTACAGTTGATGCCTTTTTCTCTGGCTCGGTTAATGATCTTATCATCGATATCGGTTATGTTCTGTACATGGGTAACCTTAAACCCGCAGTGGCGGAGGTAGCGAACGATGACATCGAAAACAACGGCGGCCCGGGCATGGCCTAGGTGGCAGGAATCGTAGGCTGTAATACCACACACGTATATACCGAATTGGTTGTCAACAAGGGGCTTGAAATCTTCTTTTTGGCTACTTAGAGAATTATACAGTCTAAGTGTCATTTTGTATGCCTTTCTCCGTCTTTTTAGGAGCTTAATTTATTAGCCTTGGCAACTTCCCCTGGCCCCGTTTTCCTACTAATACGTGTGATTTCCAACAAGGGGTAGTCGATTTAGAGACGGCGGTGCAGGGACTGCCAATGTTAGGACATCTGGCCGGATAAAGGAGGAAAAGCCCATTACTGTTTTTTTTTACTCAAGGTGACTCCTCTCGAAGTAGGGCTATAGCAAAAGCGGCCATACCTTCGCCGCGCCCTGTAATCCCCAGACCCTCAGTGGTTGTGGCCTTTATATTTACGCAAAGAGGGGATATGTCCAGGGTTGAACTGATATTTTGGACCATTTGCGGGATGAATTCTTGGATCCTTGGTTTTTCTGCTACCAGGGTCAGATCAACATTGAGCACACAGAGCCGCTTGCGGCGAACGAGACGCATGACTTCTTTTAACAGGTATATACTGGAAATGTTCTTGTAGCGCATGTCATCGTCTGGAAAGTGCCGCCCGATATCACCTTCGCCGGCTGCACCGAGAAGGGCATCGCAAAGCGCATGGACAAGGACATCGGCATCAGAGTGGCCAAGCAGGCCTTTGGCAAAGGGCACAGTTACCCCGCCGAGGACCAGTTTGCGGCCTTCTACCAGCCGATGAACGTCATGGCCGAAACCTACTCTATCTGCCAGCTTCATATCTTTCTTTTAGCAATGTCTCAACCAATCTAAGATCGGCGGGGGTAGTTACCTTTATGTTCCTGGGGTCCCCGTTAACTACATAGACCGGTTCTCCGAGCCGTTCCACAAGCGATGCTTCATCCGTACCCTGAAAATTGTCCTTTCGGGCCTCGGCAAAAGCCTTCCTTAAGAGTTCGACACGGAAGGCCTGTGGAGTTTGGGCATGCCAGATAGGGGTCCTTTCTATTGTTCTTATGATGTACCTATGGGCTGAGACTTGTTTTAGTGTGTTATTCGCCGGGATTGCGACGATGGCCGCTCCCTTCTGTTTAGCCTGTTCTATGGTTTCTATTATGGTTTGCTCGTCAACCAGCGGCCGTACCCCGTCGTGAACCACGACAATCCCAGATGTTTCTGGTATAGCTTGCAGGCCGTTGCCTACCGACTCTTGTCTGGTTTCCCCACCGGGCACTATGCGTGATAGTTTTCTGAATTCACCCGGTGATTGAAGCTGCTCTTGGCCCATTTTGACCATATCTGGAGGTAGTACCAGGGTGACATTATCAACAGCCGGGCAGTTTTCAAAGACTTTAATTGTGTGCCAGACAAGGGGTTTTCCGAGAATGGGCAAAAATTGTTTGGCAATGGCTACGCCCATACGTATTCCCATGCCTGCTGCCGTGATTATAGCTATAGTGCCCATTTCACACAAAAGAAAAAAACGCCGCAAGCCGGCGTTAGGATGTGAACAAATAAATTAGTTAGAGTAGGTCATAAGCCGAGTTCTGTTATCCACCTGAGGCGGACGACGGTCATTCCTCTAGGGCGCCAATTGCTTGGCGCCTCAAGCAACCAACCCGGGAACTTTCGGACGGGTCATCCTCAAACGCTCCCCTATTGGGTTTTGCTCCAGGTGGGGTTTGCCTAGCTCCCAGTGTTACCACTGAGACGGTGAGCTCTTACCTCGCCTTTTCACCCTTAGTCGCCAGAGGCGACCGGTATATTTTCTGTGGCACTTTCCTCGGGGTTGCCCCCAGTCCGCGTTACGGACCACCTTACCCTGTGGAGCTCGGACTTTCCTCCTGTTCCCTCTCTTGAGGTGAGGAAACAAGCGACCATCACGCCTACTCTAACTTTTTCTATTAGTGGCTGGATCCTGCAAGTGCTGAAAGATTAACACATTTATACAATTTATTC
>CAYSYZ010000079.1:9529-10087 GCA_964435205.1 uncultured Desulfovibrionales bacterium | reverse complement strand
CGCAATACTTCGTATTTTTTACAAAGTATATAATGGCGTTTATCAGTTTTTCTCTATGATGGGTGATAATCATTTCGGTATTAACCAATTGCAAAGCTAGTCTAGCATATCTCATAGATTGTTCAAATGAAAGTTTGGTTGTTTTTTTGTGCCACATTCTGGACAGACCATGATTGTCTGGGTGAAGCCTTCGTTATTAGATTCGTCGTCGGTGAAACCCGTCGCCCTTTCGGCATCGAGGTAAAGGCAAAGGCAGTCATAGGCTGCATTCAGCTCCTTCATTCTTTCAAGAGCTTTTCTCTGAAGCCGTTCATTCTGCGTGTGGCGATCTGGGCGCCATATTTGCGCGAGGTCCCGGTAGGCTTGCTTGACCTCTGGCATTGAGGAGTTTTCCGGCATTTCAAGTATCTTGTAGACCTGTCTCAAGTCCATGATGGTAAGATAACGCAGCGACTATGTTACATTATCGTGTAGCCACATAGTCTCGCTGCCAGCACTTTGTGGTATTTCCTCTTCTATCATCAGATAACGCGGCAGTTGAGCAGTGCCCCGGAGGGG